>JASLIY010000074.1 GCA_030152675.1 Acinetobacter sp. | reverse complement strand
CATATTATTCATGAATTAGTGAATATTTTCGTATCCTTAAACATTGCAGTGCGGTTAAAATGAAACACTGTGCTAGAGATTTCTCGCTTCGCTTATGAATATTTTAATCGTTGATGATCATCCACTTTTTCGCCATGCGTTGATTCAGGCCGTTCGCTATAGCTTTCCTCAAGCTCAAATTCATGAAACGGCGGCAGTCAATGAATTTTATGCGCGTCTCGAAAATGGACCAGAACCCGATTTAGTTTTACTTGATTTGAATTTACCTGGTGCTTCAGGCTTTTCTGCACTGGTCCATGTGAGAGCGCAATATCCGGCGATTCCGATTATTGTGGTCTCCGCTCACGAACAAGTTTCGATTATTCAACGTGCGATCGCACACGGAGCCAGTGGTTATATTCCTAAATCTGCGCATCCGAGTCACATTGGCGAGGCAATTCGTCAAGTCCTTGAAGGGGAAGTTTGGTTGCCACCGAACTTACCTAGCAATGTCAACTTTGATCCACGAGATGCCGATGAGTCCGCACTTGCAGAGCGTATTCAATCTTTGACACCACAGCAATTTCGGGTGTTGATGATGGTTGCAGAAGGTTTGTTGAATAAACAAATTGCGTATGAACTAGACGTTTCCGAAGCCACGATCAAAGCACATGTGACCGCCATTTTCCGTAAATTAGGTGTTCAAAATCGGACCCAAGCGGTGTTGGCGATTAATGCTTTAAATATCGAGCAAAAAAGAATTTAATCTTTTCATATGCATTGAGCATCAAGACTTTCTTAAAAAGTCTTGATGCTCAATATGATTCTATCGATCTAAAAATTAGCAGATACTAGGCCAGACAATCTTGTTTTGGGGTTAAATCACCGCAGTACAGTGGATTGAGTGCGCACTGTAAATCATCAATTTGTTCCTGACTGACATAGCCTTTTGATTTGAGGTATTCTGCCACGCGATCATCGCGTAGACTCAAGAATGCAGCATCGTATACCCCTAGATCAACAAAGAGTGCAGCCGTTTCTAGGCTATTAAAGCGATCTAAAAATACATCATGACCATACATCAAGAAGATATGATCATCCTCAGCTTTGGGGTTGATGTTGAGGTGCTGGGCGAGTTTTTCTGGAGCAGTTTTAATAAAGAGTAAATCCGATAGCTCATCGAACTGAGTCATATCGAGTTGATTTACACCTGATTTTACTTTTCCAAGCCAAGCCTTAAACACCAGAACCGCACCACCACGGAGTAGCATGCTCCAAATTTGATGACGGACTTCAGTACTTAAACAATCACATTCAGCTTTGAGTTGAGTGAGTAGCTTGGTTTCTTGTTGTGACAGTTTATCAAATAGACCTAGGCCTTGCGGATGATAGGCAGGGTGGGCAAATACATCAAAGTTGAGTTCGTTGAAAACCTGTAGCGCCAAAGGCACAGCACTCCGATAAATCGTATCCAGTGCTTGTAAATGGGTGTCGTTTAATTTACTTAATTTAAAGAGCTCCACCCAATCGATTTTTGGCAGAATCGCATTGGCACTATATTGGCGGTGAAATTGTTGGGTTCCTAGTGGCATGGTTTCTGAAACTTGCATGGTAAGGCTCCTATTATAAAAAAATTGTCCATTAGATTGTAGATCCGTTGTTTTAATCAATACGGCAATCAAATTCATAGTTGTTTTATGAGTTATTCAATATGCAATAGGAATAAGACTAAAGTTGTATGTGGCGGGTTTTGGTGTAATTTTAATATGAATAACAATAGCTTGAGAAATAGTAACAAAGTGTTCTTGGCTGGTGTTGTCGATTTGAGCATCTTTGCCATAGTAAAGACATGAATGAAATTTATGGCCAATCAAATCAGTCCTGAGTTGCAGTAGATTGAAAGGTTTTGCCTAAACTGTAATATTAATTGCTACTTCGCTGAAGCGCATGTCAGTAACTGTATAAAAGAAGTCCGAAAAATGTGAATTCTTCGGACTTCTTGAAAAGCTCGATCCGCGGGCTTAGGCGTTGAGTTTTAGGCTCGATAACCATGCACGCAGTGAAGCCGGCTTTAAGGGTTTTCTCAGCAGTACAATATTCAATTCCTTGAGACGTTGTGGTAATTCAGGGTCAGAATCTGCGGTAATCAATGCAACAGCAACCCCTTCAATACGATGTGCCTGAATAAAGTCTAAACCGATTTTGTCATGATTGAGATGTTGATCGATCAGCCAAACCTGAATGGCATGTTGCTCAATTAGCTCTAGCGCAATCTCAGGGTCCGCTGCTTTGAATACTTCATAGCCCCATTTACCGAGTAGGGTAGCCATGCCATCTAAAATAGTTTCGTCATTGTCTAGGCAAAGGATCTTCATGGCATGTGCAGAGATGGCAGTGATCGGTGTACTCACGGTCTGGATCTGAGGTGCATCTACGATTGGAACTTCAACCATAAAACAAGAGCCTTTGCCAAAGTTTGAATAGACATGCACAGGGTAATCCAGCAAGCTGGTCATGCGTTGTACAATCGCCAGCCCCAGCCCTAAGCCTTGTTCATCCCAGGGTGAGGTATGGCCACAACGTTCAAATTCTTGAAAAAGCTTGATGCGTTGTTCTTCGGCAATCCCTGGGCCGGTGTCCCAGACCCCAATACGAATATGATTGGGACGTTCGGCTGAACGCAACACACCGACAATGACTTTACCTTTTGCGGTATAGCGCAAGGCATTACTGACAAAGTTTTGGATGATACGGCGTATCCACTGTGGATCGGTATCAATCCAGTATTTGGTGTCATGTACTTTGAAATTGATATTGCGCTGTGCAGCGATTGATTTGAACTGCAGCTCTAAGTCGCTGAGTAAATCATGTAATGCGTATACCTGACGTTTCGGCTGTATGGTCTCACCCTCTAAGCGTGCGATATCGAGGAGGGCAGACAGCATACTTTCAGCACCGTATAGAGAGCGATCCAATTGTTGTAAAATTTTTGCGTCTTCTGAACTACTTAGACTTTGCTCGAGTGCAGTACTAAACAAACGTGCAGCATGCATCGGTTGTAATAAGTCATGGCTCGCTGCCGCAATAAAGCGACTCTTAGACATGTTGGCACGATCTGCTTGTTCACGTGCCAATTGCTGTTCGGTGAGCGCATTGCCTAATTGTTGGGTACGGTCTCGTACACGTGCTTCAAGAATGGCTTCATTTTCACGGAATGCGGTAATGTCGGCAAAGGTCGTGACAAAACCACCGCCGACAATCGGGTTACCACGCATTTGAATCACCAGACCATCTTTACGAATACGTTCAAACTCATGCGCGCTGCCGACTTTCATCCAATGAATCCGCTTACGCACGTGTTCTTCGACCGAGCCCGGCCCACATTCTCCACGTTCCGCGTTATAGCGAATCAAATCCGAAATTGGACAGCCGACATAGACTAGATCTTTAGGATAATCAAACAGTTTGAGATATTGGTTGTTCCAAGCCACCAAACACATATTTTCATCGACCACACTCACCCCTTGGGTCATGTGATCGATCATGGTCATGATTAGGTTTTGATTGAAACGTTGCCATTGCGAGGCTTGGTCCAAAATATTGGCGACTTGACCCAGCGCTAAACCATTATTGACCATGGCTGTGGTCAGCAGCGTCCGCGCTGAGGCAGCTCCGATGGTGCCAGCAAGATATTGTTCGGTAAAGCGCCACCACATGCCATTGGCACTGCTATTTTCATTCAAGATCACGCCATTTTGAGCACAAAACTGTTGAAATGCATGTAGGGTCGGGGCATCACCGGTGATTCGTTTCGCCAAGGCAATCAAGTCACCCACCTTGAGACGTGCTACATCATGATGTAAATAGTTGATTTCTGTGGTGGTGTTATGCGATGGCAAAGGTTTGGTTTGGTAGTAGAAAAAGCTCTCGGCCTGAATTTGTTCCGCCACATTCGGGCGGTAAGCGCGTGAAACCCAGATATACAGGATGCTATTGAGCCCCAGTGACCAAATCACCCCGTGCGTGAGTGGAGCAAATGATTCAAATCCAAATAAAGCTTCGGGTCTGAGCCAGCCAATCCCAGCTGGTCCACCCATTAAGAAGTAATGGCTAAACAGATTGTATTGTTCTGGCAGGCTGCGCAAGATTGTCGGCAGCAAGAGGGTATAGGTCCAGAGTAAAAAGCCAGTCACTAGACCAGCATAGACGCCTTGTTGACTTCCCCCACGCCAGTACAAGCCACCGATCAGTGCCGGAGCAAACTGTGCCACCGCACTAAATGCTAGTAGGCCAAATACAGAAAGCTGGTCGATGTCATTGAAAAAATGGAAGAATAAAAAGCCCAACAGCATGACTGCGATGATACAGACACGTCGGGTAAATTTGAGTACTTGGGGCAAGCGTTCATCATGGCGCGAGAGCAAGCCAAAACGCCACAGTGCTGGCATGATCAAGTCATTACTCAGCATGATCGAGAGCGCCACTGAGGAGACCAGCAGCATGCCGGTCGATGCGGAGAAGCCACCGAGAAAGGCCAGTAGTGTTAACCATTCTTGGTCATAACTCAGAGGCAATGAAAGGACTGCCACATCTGGGATGGTGAGGTAACTTGGCGCTGCGTGTAAGGCCCAACTGGCAATTGGAATGATCGCCATGATGGTCAGCACCAAGTAAATCGCAAACCAACGTCGTGCACCGCGAATATGTTTTTCTTCGCGCAGTTCTACCACGGCAACGTGAAATTGACGGGGCAAGCAGATGATCGCCAATGCGGCGAGTAGGGTTTGTACCCAAAAGGTTTCGGGTACCCCAAACAGTTGTACTTCATGGAAAGTTTTACTGACATCTTGTGAGATCTGCACGATATTGTGAGGAGCTTCAAAGATAAAGAACAAAGCTACACAGATCAGGGCAAATAGTTTCACAAACGACTCAAAGGCCACCGCCAGCATCAGCCCCCCATGTTGTTCAGTATTGGCGATTTGCCGTGTCCCAAACATCATCGCCAAGATGGCTAAAATAGCGGTCAGGCCCAATACACTGTTGGTCGTGGTGGTCGCGAGTTGGGTATTATGATCCAACATCACCGATGCACTTAAGGCGATCGCACGTAGTTGTAATGCCAAGTAGGGGATGATCGCAATCACCGCCAAGATGGTGACTAAAGATGCCAGTGTGCCGCTTTTACCATAACGTGCAGCGACAAAGTCTGCGATCGAAGAAATGGCATGATGTTGTCGAACACGACCGAGTCTGCGCCAAATGTCATAGCCCAAGCAGACAAAAAGTAGCGGCCCCAAATAGATGGGCAGGAAAATAATACCTTCACGAACAGCGGCACCTGTTGCACCATAAAAGGTCCACGATGAGCAATACACACCCAGTGTTAGACTAAAGAGTAGCATTCGGCCGCGCGTGCTGAGGCGGCTGGCATGTTTCTCTCCATAAAATGCACAGGCAAAAAGAATCAAGATATACAGGGCTAAAGCCCCAATAATCAACCAACTGTTCATAAAAATCGCAGCATTAAAGACTGTGCGTATCATACCGCATAGTCGGGGAACACAGTGTTTGGGCTGAAAATTTAACGACCAAAGTCTAAGTTACGTGCAGACGCAACATTGTTACTTTTGTATACGGAAAAAATAATTAAAAAGACGGCCGCGATTGGTTGTTTTAAGGAGCATGATTATGGATGAAACACAGGTAGATCGTATTCTACAAAATCCTAAGTTTAAAGAGTTAATCAAGAAAAAGAGAAACCTGAGCTGGACCTTGACAGCGATTATGCTGATTGTCTATGTCGGATTTATGCTTTTAGTCGGTTACAACAAAGAATTTCTAAGTAGTTCTTTTGATGGTGGTGTGACCACTTGGGGAATTCCATTAGGACTTGGCATTATTGTCCTTTCATTTGTGCTTTGTGGTGTTTATTCATTTATTGCGAACCGTACACTCGATCAATTGAGTGAGGAAGCCATGAGAGAAGTTGAAGCCATCACCCATGATAAAGGAATGTAATGAGATGAAATGGAATTCATTCAAAGCGAAAGCACTACTTGCGGCATCAGCATTGCTGGCGACCGCTGCTCAAGCTGCACCTGACCTCGGTGTCGCAGAGCAACAACCAACCAACTGGCCTGCAATTATCATGTTCGTGGTCTTTGTTGGTTTTACCTTGTTCATTACCAAATGGGCTGCGAAAAAAACCACCAGTACCAATGACTTCTATACGGCTGGCGGTGGTATTACTGGCTTCCAAAATGGTTTGGCGATTGCGGGTGACTACATGTCGGCTGCGTCATTCCTCGGAATTTCCGCGATGGTGTTTAGTTCAGGCTTTGATGGCTTGCTCTATTCACTAGGCTTTATGGTGGGGTGGCCGATCGTTTTATTCTTGGTGGCTGAACGTCTACGTAACTTGGGTAAATACAACTTATCCGATGTGGTGTCATTCCGCTTAGAAGAAAAACCAGTCCGTACCTTGGCTGCAGTCAGCTCCTTGGTTGTGGTGGCGTTTTATCTCATCGCGCAAATGGTCGGTGCTGGTCAGTTGATCAAACTTTTATTTGGTTTGAACTACAACCTTGCTGTGGTGATCGTTGGCTTGTTGATGATGGCCTATGTGATCTTCGGTGGGATGTTGGCAACAACTTGGGTGCAAATCATTAAGGCAGTATTACTGCTCAGTGGTGCGACCTTCATGGCTTACATGGTGTTGAGCTCAGTTGGCTTTAGCTTCTCAAATATGTTTACTGAGTCGATCGAAGTGTATGGCAAAGTGCGTAACATTAGCTTTGATGACGCAGCAAAAATTATGGGGCCAGGCAGTTTGGCAGCCAATCCGATTGATGCCTTGTCACTTGGCTTAGCATTGATGTTTGGTACCGCTGGTTTGCCACATATCTTGATGCGTTTCTTTACAGTAAAAGATGCTAAAGAAGCTCGTAAATCAGTTGTTTATGCTACAGGTTTCATTGGTTACTTCTATTTGTTGACCTTTATCATTGGTTTCGGTGCGATCTTATTCGTTTCGAACAACCCACAGTTCCTTGATGTTGCTAAAGCAGCAATGACCGGTAAATTGGAATTGATCGGTGGTAACAACATGGCTGCAGTTCACTTAAGTGAGGCTGTTGGCGGTGACTTGTTCATGGGCTTCATCTCAGCCGTTGCTTTCGCGACAATCTTGGCTGTGGTTGCAGGTTTGACTTTATCGGGTGCTTCTGCGATTTCTCACGATCTTTATGCGAACGTGTTCAAGAAAGGTAAAACAACTCCGGCATCTGAACTTCGCATGTCGAAAATCGCAACATTAGGTTTAGCAATCTTTGCGATGATCCTTGGGATTATGTTTGAAAAGCAAAACGTTGCATTCATGGTGGGCTTGGCGTTCTCTGTGGCATGTTGTGCAAACTTCCCAATTCTCGTACTTTCAATGTTCTGGAAAGGTCTCACCACACGTGGTGCAGTACTGGGTGGTGTTATCGGACTTGTGACCGCTGTCACCTTGATCATCCTTTCTAAAGCGGTATGGGTGGATACTTTGGGTATTTCTGATGTTGCACCAAACGCATTGAATGGTCCGGCAATCATCGCAATGCCATTGGCGTTCTTCTGCAGCTGGTTGTTCTCTGTGACCGACAAATCTGATCGTGCTGAGAAAGAGCGTGCACGTTATAAAGCACAGTTTGTACGTTCAATGACAGGGATTGGCGCATCAGGTGCTTCTGATCACTAAACATTAAGAGCCTTTGCTTCTCAATACAAAAGACACCTCAATGAGGTGTCTTTTGCTTTGCGCGAGTGATTTGAAAACTTGGTTGAGCGGCTGTGGTATGGCCGAATTGTGAATAAAATATGTTTGGTTTATTTTTTACAGTAACTAAACTGCAACCTATTAAACACATTATTAAAATTAGGGTAGGATTTTTCTTTTCCACTGAATCCATTTTCACGCGAGTGAATGTCTCACTTGACGATAATACGTCTGTCTTTCGAAATAAAATAACATGGGGGAATTATGCCTTCCAAAAAACACACATGGTTTGCCAATGTCAAACCTAATGTTTTTATCAGTACTGTAGTCATTATTGCGCTGTTTCTTGGGCTTATCTTGTTTGATCCTAGCGGATTTGAAAAAGTAGCCAAAAGCTTAAATGCTTGGATCATCAATTCATTTAGTTGGTTTTATGTTCTTGCTGTCGCTCTATTCTTAATCTTACTGATTTATTTAGCGCTGTCGGATGCGGGGAAAATTAAGCTTGGGCCTGATCATAGTACGCCTGAGTATGGTAAAGGCTCTTGGTTTGCAATGCTATTTACTGCAGGCATGGGGATTGGCCTCATGTTCTTTGGTGTTGCTGAACCGATTATGCATTATGTCAGTCCACCCTCGGGTGATCCGCAAACCATTGAAGCTGCGCAACAAGCGATTCGAATTACCTTCTTTCATTGGGGCTTACATGCGTGGTCGATTTATGCCTTAGTGGGTCTGGCACTTGCCTACTTTTCCTTTCGTCATAACCTGCCTTTAAAAATCCGTTCTGCGCTCTATCCTCTGATTGGAAAGCGTATTTATGGTCCAATCGGCGACGGGGTGGATACCTTTGCCACCATTGGTACGGTATTCGGTGTTGCAACCACCTTAGGCTTTGGTGTCACGCAAATTAACTCGGGTCTAAATTATCTATTTGGCTGGGAACAAAGTATCAGTACCCAGATTGTCTTAATTATCTTTGTGACCTGTTTGGCATCGTTATCGGTGGCTTTTGGTCTGGATAAAGGCATTAAGCGTTTGTCAGAGCTCAACTTGGTTCTGGCTGTTGCCTTATTGCTGTTTGTGTTTTTTGCCAGTTCAACCATCTATGTGTTGCAAGCCACCATCCAAAATGCCGGTCAATATGTTTCTAACCTATTTGCCATGACCTTTAATCTGCACGCTTACCAGCCTGATGGTTGGATTGGGGGGTGGACGATTATGTATTGGGCATGGTGGATTTCATGGTCACCATTTGTGGGGATGTTTATCGCACGTGTATCTCGTGGCCGTAGTATTCGCGAGTTTATTGTTGGGGTATTGCTGATCCCAACGGGCTTTACCTTGATTTGGATGGGCTTTATGGGCAACGCTGCTTTATTCAGCGTATTCCAAGAAGGGCATCAGAGCTTGATTGGTGCAGTACAACGGGACTCTTCAGTTGCTTTGTTTGAGTTTTTGACTTTACTGCCTTACTCCTCAATTACCAGTGTTTTGGCAACGGTCTTGGTGGTGCTGTTCTTTGTGACCTCCGCGGACTCAGGTGCTTTAGTCATTGATTATCTAACCGCAGAAACAGAAAATTCACCGCTGTGGCAACGTCTATTTTGGACCGTGATCATTGCCGTACTGTCGATTATGCTGTTGATGGTGGGGGGCTTGGCCGCATTGCAGTCTGCAACAATTATGAGTGCATTGCCATTTACCTTTATTTTGCTGCTGATCTGCTGGAGTTTGGTCAAATCGTTAAGACTCGATGTCACCAAGATGAAGGCCTTGCAAGATGCACGAATCACACCGCGTGCGGTGAAAAACCCAAGAAGTTGGCAACAACGTTTGGGGTTGATTATGCATTATCCACATTCATTGGATGCTGTAGAAAGCTTTATTGATGACCAAGTTCAGAAAGCTTTTGAAAGTATACAAAAAGAATTTAAACGCCGTGATCTGGATGTCAGTATCGAGAAAGTAGAGCAGGGCTTACAGTTGAGAGTGGATCATCACAATGAAATCAACTTCATTTATCAGGTGATTGCACGTGAAACTTTGGCGCCGAGTTTTATGCTTGAAGAGGGTATCACCGCTGAATCCGGCGAGTATTATCAGGCTGAGGTTTTCCTACGTGAAGGTGGGCAAAACTATGATGTAATCGATTGGACACAGGATGATTTGTTGCAAGATATCATCGACCAATATGAGCGTCATTTATATTTCTTAAGTGTTGTGCGTAGCTAAGCTTTCGCGCACAGCAAAAAAAGGACTCAATTGAGTCCTTTTTTATGATTCTA
Organism: Acinetobacter sp.; assembly: GCA_030152675.1. Lineage (GTDB taxonomy): Bacteria > Pseudomonadota > Gammaproteobacteria > Pseudomonadales > Moraxellaceae > Acinetobacter. The sequence goes on along the minus strand of JASLIY010000074.1, from coordinate 997 downwards.
TTTCTAGTCTTAGAAACGGAATTTAGCGTTTAGACCAACAGTGTCAGTATCTAAAGCATAACCTTTAGTGTTGGCATGTACATAAGACACGCCAACTGCGACTGCAGGAGTGATAAAGTAGTTTACGTTACCGCCCCAAGCTTGGTCGAAAGTAAAGTCGTTATCTTCAGCACTCATGTTGCTACCAAGATAGGTTGCACCAACGCTAAGTTGTGGGTTAAGGAAAAGATCAGTTTTCATACCGTAAACTGTGTTTTCACCAAAAGTAGCAGCAGTTTCAAAACCAACTGACATATTGGTACCAGAAATTGGACCTACATATTTTGCACGTGCAGTTACAGCTTCTGATTTGTCTTGGATCGCAGCAGCAGATTCAATCACTGCAGGCGCGATACCTTTTTGAGTAATACCAAAAGTATCTAAAGAAATTTGATTTGGTACGTTGGTATAACCTACAGCAACCAAGAAATTAGGTGTCAATACAGCACCAACTTCTAATGCATAACGGTCGCCATTGTCATCATAGCCATACTGAGAATCAGTGTCTTTGAATTCAGTTAAAGTGTGGTTATAAGATGCGCTTGCGTATGCAGGAACATAAGGTGTAGGGATATATGCTTCACCTTTAATGCCGTAGTTGTGCGATTTGAAATCTGCACCGTCTTTTTCGTCATATTTCAAAAAGTTATATGCAACAGAGACATTTGAAGCCTGGTTTAAAAATGCTGCTTCAGCCAACGGACCTTTAGAAGCGTCAACGTCTTTCACATAGAAAGTACCTTGAGCAGCACCCGTGAAGTTTTTACCGTTTTGAGTGGTATCTAAATACTCTGATTGACCTTGAACTTCAAATTGGTACGCTTGAGCACCGGTCATGGCTAATAGTAATGCAGTTGCTAAACCAAGTTTTTTCATAATCATTTCCAAAAAGTTGAAATGTGTAAATATGGTTTAATTATATTGTTACATTTTATTAAGTCAATGATGTTAAAGGGGA
>JASLIY010000056.1 GCA_030152675.1 Acinetobacter sp. | reverse complement strand
AAGACCCGTGATTCTAAAACGACTAATTGGCTTGTTTTCGCCTGATCTCGCCATTGATCTAGGCACCGCGAATACGCTTATCTATGCACCGGGGCGGGGCATAATCTTAAATGAACCGACAGTTGTGGCGATTCGTCATAGCGGTTCACAGAAAATTGTGGCTGCAGTTGGCTTGGATGCTAAGCAAATGCTTGGGCGTACTCCTGCCAATATTTCAGCCATTCGCCCGATGAAGGATGGTGTGATTGCAGATTTTGAAGTCACTGAAACCATGCTCAACCAATTCATTGGTAAAGTGCATGAGAAGCGGTTATTTCCACCTGCACCACGTGTGGTCGTTTGTGTTCCATGTAAATCAACTTTGGTGGAACGTCGTGCGATTCGTGAGGCAGTATTTAATGCTGGTGCGCGCGATGTGCGTTTGATCGAAGAGCCAATGGCTGCGGCAATTGGTGCGGGTATGCCGGTCGAGCAAGCCTGTGGTTCGATGGTGGTGGATGTTGGTGGTGGTACCACTGAAATCGCGATCATCTCTTTACAAGGATGTGTTTACGCCGATTCACTACGCATTGGCGGTGACGTCTTTGATGAGCAAATCATTTATTACGTGCGTAAAGCGCATGGCTGTGTGATTGGTGAAACCACCGCAGAAAACATCAAAAAAGAAGTCGGTATGGCGATTTCTGATGGTACGGTACTTGAGATTGAAGTTCGTGGTCGTAACTTGGCTGAGGGTGTACCTCGCGCGATTACGGTGACCTCTGAAGAAGTGACGCAAGCCATTACCGATCCATTGCAAAGTATTGTCAGTGCAGTGAAATCAGCACTTGAACAAACGCCGCCTGAGTTGTCATCTGATATTGCTGAACGCGGTATTGTCTTGACCGGTGGTGGTGCATTGCTACGTAATCTGGATAAGTTACTGTCTCAAGAAACAGGTTTGCCTGTTGTTGTGGCTGAAGATCCATTGACTTGCGTGACCCGTGGTGGTGGTAAAGTACTCGAATTTTTTGATAATCCTAACCACGATATGCTATTTGTTGGTTAAGCTTAAGCACTTGCTGCTTAGGCCCAGTCGCTTAAGCCGAGTTGTTTAAGCCCTGTTGCTTAATTTTTATTGCTTAAGTCATCAATTAAGGGTGAGGCGGTGCAACCAAATCTATTCTCTAGGCAGCCGCCATCTTTTCGCTCTTTCATCATTGCGGTAATCACATGTTTTGTTATTTTATTTTTTAACTGGCGTATGCCACATGTGATTCAACCCGCAAGAGATGTCTTGTACGCTGCTTACAATCCCATCTATGCACTTGCAAGTTACCCCGTACTGTCGAAAGAGTGGCTCAATCAGCAAACCAAGTCTGAGGCACAGTTACGTCGTGAAAATACCGCGATGGATGCTGAATTGCTACAAGCCAAAGTACGTTTGCAAAAACTTTCAGAATTATCTGCAGAAAACACTCGCTTACGTGGCTTGCTGGATACGCCGTTGATTATTGATGGTCGTATGGAAATTGCAGAGGTGATCGGTACAGATGCCGACCCATTACGCCATATTATTGTGATTAACCGTGGCGCAAACAGTCATTTAAGCGTAGGGCAGACGGTGCTTGATGATCAAGGCATCATGGGGCAGATTATCGATGTATATCCGCACAGTAGTCGTGTTTTATTGTTATCAGATCAGGAACATTCACTCTCGGTACGTTTAGAGCGTTCTGGAATGCGTGCTATTGTTTCCGGAACTGGCGATTTGGGTCGTTTAAAAATGGAATATGTACCCACCAGTGCCAATATTAAAGCTGGTGATAAAGTATATAGCTCTGGACTGGGGCAGCATTTTCCAGCGGGTTATTTGGTGGGCACGGTGTCTAAAGTTCAGCGACATAACTCAGGTGAGTTTGCGCAAATTGAAGTGATGCCTGCAGCACAGTTGGCCGGAGGGCACCATGTGGTGGTACTGTTTTCAGATTCTTTAGCGATGGAGCAACCTTATGCTGATCGCTAGAAAACTACCTTCAGACAAGCAACGTAAAGATCCGTTCTTGATCATCGTGCTTTCGATCGTGATTGCATCGATACTGACCGTATATCCTTTGTCCTATCCGATTGCAGCATGGCGGCCGCTGTTTATGCTGTTGATTATGTTGTATTGGTCATTGTGCCAGCCGAATTGGTGCGGGATTTGGTTTGCATTTTCATTGGGCTTATATACGGATTTATTGCTTGATGCACCTTTGGGGATCAATGCGCTCAGCTATGTGCTGTTGGTTTTTGTGTCACGTTACTTCTTACGTGAAAAGCGAATTTTGACTTTTAGTAATTTATGGGTGATCGCGATTTTGGCGATTTTGGCGCATTTATTATTTATCTTAATTGCTCAAGTCATGGCGGGTATTCATTTCTCGATTACCCGTCACTGGCAGCCTCTGGTCAGCAGTGTGCTGTTTTGGCCAGTCTTGTATTATATGTTGAAAAGATGGCGAATCTAATCCTCGCGTCGAGCTCTCCTCGACGCCAAGAACTCCTACAACAATTAGGGCTTGCCTTTCATGTGCATGCACCGAACATCGATGAATCCGTGTTGGCGCATGAATCCGTCTCGAACTATGTGCAACGTTTAGCACAGCAAAAAGCACAGGCGGTCTTGGCGACATATCCCGATGCGGTGGTGATCGCAGCAGATACCAGCCTGTCTTTATCCGATCAAATCATTGGTAAGCCTGAAAATAAACAACATGCATTTGAAATCTGGTCGATGCTTTCGGGTCGTGCACATTCAGTATTGACTGGGGTGTGCGTGGCCACACAAGCACAGATCCAGCATACTGTGGTGACGACACAGGTTGAGTTTCAGCAGCTTAGTCTGGCTGATATGGAGCATTATTGGGCCAGTGGTGAACCGATGGGCAAGGCTGGTGGCTATGCGATCCAAGGTCTTGCAGCCCAATATATCCCGCGCATTGATGGAAGTTATAGCAATGTGGTGGGCTTGCCGCTCTATGAGACGGTACAACTTTTAAAGGCGGTCCATGTGTTGGATTGAGCCTGACAGATTTAGTGATTGGCAAGGACGGAAATAAAATCGATATCGTGCTCAAATTGCACAGTATCGTAGACATCGCAGGCGATACACTCGGGTTTGCGTGCTGGGCAGCACTGAGCATGAGTATCCTTGAAAGAGACAATGATCACCACAGACCCAAAGCTGTGCCGTGATGAATGTCTTGAGATAGGACTACACAAGTTTTGCTTTGGCGACTATAGTTGATAAATTGATCACACTTGAATGGAAGTGATCAGCGCCAGAATGCAAATATGATCGCACTGCTTATTGATGTCATTATTTTTATAGCTATTGAATCACTTAAAAAATTTATTTTAATTTGAGTTTTATTATGTCAGACGAATTGTTAATCAATGTCACACCCATGGA
>JASLIY010000050.1 GCA_030152675.1 Acinetobacter sp. | reverse complement strand
CTGTGTGCATTAATCTTAAAACCTGCACCACAATCAGCGACATGGGCGCTCTGGTTTAATCGCCAATTGGGAAATGTACGGCGCTATTATTTGCGCATCATTAGCGCAACCCTGCGCTATAAGTCGATTATCTCCGTGCTTTTTGTGGGGGTGGTCTGTGCATTTGCATTGATTTATCGGGCTTTACCCACCAGTTTTATTCCGAGTGAAGATCAGGGGATTTTAAGTGTGCAATTCCGTTTGGTTGATGGTGCACCGATGGCCAATAGTATCGAGGTGGGAGAAGATATTCGACGTTATTTCCTTGAACAAGAAAAACAAAATATTGATTTGGTGCTGATGCGTTATGGCCGTAACTTTTCTGCAACTGCGCAGAATCTGGGTACAGGGTTTATTGCCCTCAAGCATTGGGATGATCGTCCTGGTGCAGAAAACTCAGCGCAAGCGATCCGAGAACGGGCAGAGGCGCATTTTCGAAAAAATAAAAATGCGCAAATCTTTGTCAGTATGCCATCCTCGGTCAGTGGCTTAGGTGATACCGATAGCTTGGAATTTTGGTTGCAAGATATCAATGGTCAGGGGCGACAGTTTTTAGAGCAGCAGTTTAGCCTGATGCAGAATGAAGCTAAGCAGTATTCAAGCTTTGAAAAATTGGATAAACGAACTACGCCAGATAAGCCAAAGCTTAAAGTTAATATCGATCAGAAACTGGCGATGGCCAATGATTTGAATCAAACTGCGATTAACAGTACCTTATCAGCTGCGTGGGGCGGTTCCTATATCAATGATTTTATTGATCGGGGACGGATTAAGCGCGTGATTATGCAGGGGGATGCGGCATTTCGATCTAAGCCTGAAGATTTGGCAGCATGGTCAGTACGTAATCAAAGCAATCAAATGATTCCATTTAGTAACTTTTCCACAGTGAGTTGGGAGGGCGGCCCGGATGTCGTCAATCGCTTCCAAGGGTATCGCGCCTTTCAAATGGAAGCCAGCAGTGCCAAAAACGTCAGTTCAGGTCAGGCGATGCAAGATATTCAACACTTGGTTGCTCAACATCATGGTGTAGATGTCTCGTGGAGTGGCTTGTCTTTTCAAGAGCAAAAATCTAGTCAGCAGGCGCTATGGCTGTATTTGGTGTCCATTGGTTTTATCTTCTTGTGTCTAGCAGCGTTATATGAGAGCTGGACCATACCGACTGCGGTGATGAGCGCAATTCCATTGGGTGTAGGCGGGAATATCGTGTTTAGTTATTTTGCTCAGTTCCCCAATGATATTTATTTTCAGATCGCATTGCTGACCACCATCGGTTTGTCATGTAAAAATGCGATCCTGATCGTTGAGTTCGCTGCACTGGCCCAAGAGAAAGGTGCATCGATTGCAGCGGCGGCATTTAAAGGTGCTGCACTGCGATTAAGACCAATTTTAATGACTTCTCTGGCGTTTGGTGCTGGGATTGTACCGCTGGTTTTTGCCTCTGGCGCTGGTGCTGCAAGCCGCCAAGAAATTGGAGTCAGTGTATTTGGTGGCGTTGTCTTTGGCACAGTCTTGGTGCTGGTGTTTATTCCGTTCATGTATGTGGCGATTCGAGTGATCTTTCCACTCAAGCTGAAAACAGAGTAACAGTAGAAACAACTTAATTTGGGTTACAAAAACACTAACATGCAAGCCAATGTGGGGTTGGCTTGCTCTTGAGAAATTTGCGTTTTTTTTGTAGTATGTGCCCGCCGTATAAACGGTTTGATTGAGATGCAATATCCATAATGGACAGTCATAGTTGTAATTTAGCTAAAACTATTCCAACTTTTTCTAAATGGCGGAAATGCGAAAGCAGCATCGTCAGAGCAGGCTAAATTCCACTACTGTCACTGCATTCGGTGCCGGCGTGGAATCGGTATCAGGGTGTCAGTATGCGCTATAATAACTTTATATTTTTACTTAATGATTCACTTGAAAATGGTCATGTTCAACGTGCTCTAGAAGCGGTAGAAACTTTCCAAGCGCCAGATCTGGCGGATATACTGACGCAACTTCCTCTCGAAAATGGCAAAATTTTATTATTACAATTGCCTGAACGCGCTTATGTATTTTCATATCTCAATGCGGAGCAGCAAGCCCGTTTTGCAGAAGTGTTGCCACGTGCAACGTTAGCGCAAATCATTGGTGAAATGCCTTCGGATAAACGTGTTGACTTATTTAAGCACTTAGACCAACAGCAACAAAACGCGTTATTGCCAGCACTGGCACAAGCTGAACGCGAAGACATCCGCCAACTCGCTGCCTATGTTGAAGGTACAGCGGGCGCCATCATGAGTTCAGAGTACGCCACGCTTAAACCATATATGACGGTGAATGATGCAATTCGTACCCTACGTCAAGAAGCGCCTGATACTGAAACGATTTATATTGCCTATGTCCTAGATGAATCACGTAAATTACTCGGGGTGGTCTCACTCAAAGAATTGATCTTGGCGCATGAGCACGAACAGATCGAAAACATCATGACCAAAGATGTGATTTCTGCGGAAGTCAATAGTGATCAGCAAGATGTGGCAAAGACCATCGCACGATACGATCTCTTGGCCTTGCCGATCGTTTCTGATACTGGGGAAATGGTCGGAATCGTCACACATGATGATGCCATGGACGTCGCCAGCGACGAGGCAACTGAAGACTTTCTAAAATCGGGTGCGGTTGCTGCAGATTCAAAAATTAGCCTCAAATCAGCTCCGATCATGGTGCTGTACCGTAAGCGCGTGTTCTGGCTGGTATTTCTCGTCTTTGGTAGCTTGTTATCTGGGATTGGGATCGCACACTTTGAAGATATTATTGCTGCCAATATCGTCCTAGTATTCTTTTTACCGTTGTTGGTGGGCAGTGGTGGTAATGCTGGATCACAGTCTGCAACCTTGATGGTGCGTGCTTTGGCAACAGGCGATGTACACTTTAAAGACTGGTTTTATTTACTCGGTCGAGAGGCATTGGTGGCAGCATGCCTGGGTGGAACCATGGCCATTGCCGTATCCTTGTTGGGGTATTATCGCGGTGATGAGTTGGTATCACTGGTCTTGGCCTTGAGTATGCTCGGAATCGTGATGATGGGTTGTTTGATTGGGATGAGTTTACCGTTTATATTGAATCGATTAGGCATGGACCCTGCGAGTGCATCAGCGCCGTTAGTCACCTCGATTTGTGATGCCACGGGTGTTTTGGTTTATCTCTTTATTGCATCGCAAATTTTAGTCCTACCGACTTAATACTTAATTAGCTGAATAAAAATTTATGTCACAAGAAAAAAAATTAACCCAAGCAGAAGTGATTCGTCATGAACGTGAGTTGGCGAAATTTGCCAATATGATGGATTCAATGGTGCGGATTCCGTTTACCCGCCAAGGAGTGGGTGCGGATGCTGCATTGAGTACCATACCGATTGCGGGAGATGTCGCAGGATTTGTATTGACCTGTTATGCCGTGATGAAAGCGAGAAAAATCGGCGTGCCACAGTCTAAATTAAACGCAGTACTGCGCTTGGCTATACTGGATGCAGTTGTGGGGATCGTACCGGTGCTGGGCACCATCGTTGATATTTTTATTCGTCCAAGTCGTAAAGCCTTGGCTGTGGTGCATGAGCATATCCGAGTCGAATATAAGATTCAGAGTGACGACCATGTGGTGCATCCTTTTCTACATGAACAACTGGAACGGAAACAGCAAAGTTCTGCATTTTGGCGCAATCCAATCGTTGCTTGGCTTTGGTTGCGGATACCTGATCTCTTGGGCGCCATTGTTTTAATCCTGATCGCAATCGCATTGTGGTTTGGTGTTCAGGCCTTGTGGAGTTGGGGGCAAGGCTTAAACCTTGAGTTTTGAGTTTTGAGTTTTGAGTTTTGAGATTGTGGCAAGTTTCGTTGGTTGATTAACAGCATTGTCTAAACCCGTGTGAGTCAAGTCTAGGATGATCTGGAAATCTTAAGAAGATTTAATCTAAAACTTCCGCAAAAATAAACCCCCTCAATGAGGGGGTTATTTAAATCAAGATGATTGTCAATCAAAACGGCTTAATTGACATTTAAGCGCTGTAACGCTTCAACACGTTGTTCAATGCTTGGGTGGGTTTGAAACAGAGCAGCCAAACTAAAGCCCTCTGATTTACCTTCCGTAATTGCAAAAGCTTTCATTTCTTTCGGCATTTGGTCAGGGAGCTCTGATTCAGACTGTAAACGCAATAATGCACTGATCATTGCTTGTTTACCGGCCAAACGTGCACCTGCTTCATCAGCACGATATTCACGATAGCGTGAGAACCACATCACGATCGATGAGGCTAAAATTCCAAATACAATATCAAGCACAATGGTAATGCCCATAAACGCCAATCCTGGTGCCTCGCCATCTTCACGTCCAAAGACATTACGATCAATAAAGTCACCCACGACACGAGCAAAGAACATCACAAAGGCGTTGACTACACCTTGAATTAACGACAGGGTCACCATATCGCCATTGGCCACGTGACCAATTTCATGTGCCAATACTGCACGTAATTCGTCTTTATTCATGCGCTCCAACAAGCCTGTTGAAACTGAAACTAAAGCGGCATTCTTATTCCAACCTGTTGCAAACGCATTAGATTGGTAAGATGGGAAAATACCGACATCAGGCATTTGAATACCCGCACGCTGTGAAAGCTGAGCGACTTCTTGTAAAAGCCAGACCTCTGCTTGACTGCGTGGTGCATTAGGATCGATTAATTCAGTCCCCGTGGTCTTGAGTGCCATCCATTTAGATAAAAATAGTGAAACAATCGAGCCTGCCATACCAAAGACTAAACAGAATACCATCAGGTTACTGAGATTAAGTCCGCCAGCGCTACGGTAACTTCCAACTCCTAAAAGTGATAGGATAATGCCAGCCACAACCAGTACCGCGAGGTTGGTTAGCAAAAACAAACCAATCCGCATCATTGAGAAAGTCCTCTTATAAAAAATGAAAATGTTAAATCAAAAATATAAAGTTAAAAAAATAAATCTTTAGCACAATATGCAGTTGCTACTTTGAAATTTCAAGAATCGTTGTCAATTAATTACAAGAATTGGCAATGAAAAAGTGTTGCCATCAACTGTATTAATCAAGCTGAAGCTGGGCGCTTGCTGTGGCATGCGCCGTGGCATAAGAGCGTGCTGGTGCATCGGTATAAGTACCGTTGCGATCAACGACGATAGGGCGTTCAGAATATGCATTTGATGTGTTTATTTGCGCATTCGTGAGATTGGAATGCGTAACGCTGGTTTCAAGTGCAAGATTATTTTGAGAGGAAGTTGTAGATGCGCCAAAACCCACACCATTGGCATAGAGGTGATTGAAGCGACTGGTGACTCGACGTACATAATCTTGAGTTTCTTTAAAAGGAGGGACTCCGCCATATTTAGCCACATTGCCTTCACCTGCGTTGTAGCCTGCAAGTGCCAACTGGGTATTGCCATTAAAACGCTTGAGTAACCAGCTTAGATATTGTGCGCCTGCATAGATGTTTTGCTCAGGATCATAGACATTACTGACATTAAAGCGCTTTGCCGTTGCGGGCATCAATTGCATTAAGCCTTGTGCACCTACGGGAGAACGAGCTCTGACGTTAAAACCTGACTCGGTATGCATGACTGCTTTAATAAGGCCTGAATTTACGCCATGCTTTTGAGCAGCTTGTTGAATAATGTGATCATAGCTATTCTTGTGTTGACTGTAGCTTGCAGGTACTGCTGCTTCGTTACGGCCCCAGTTGTTATAGGTATGAATGTTACTGTCGGGATAATAAGTGACTTTAATACGCTTTAAGGACTGGTCTGAACTTTGGCGATTGGTTAATAAGGTCGTTCCATTTTTTTCTTGATACGTGTAGATATTCCCAGCCTGACTGAGGCTGTAAGGAGTGAGGGTTAAATATCCCCAAAAAGTCAAGTTTAAAAATTTTAAAAAAGGATTCATTGTATTATTTAGTCGTGTGGACCGAGTGAGGAGAGCACGCACACAGCCAAGCTCAATTTGATATCGTGTTTTTATCAACTTGCGCCCAAAAAAGCAAGTCGATCTGCTGACTAAACAGCCAAAAAAATATTTAATTTATTTTTCGGCTGGGTTGCTTGACTTGAGTAAACCTATGATATTTAACAATAAATACATCAGGTTAAAAAATGATCAATTTGATGTGAATGCATAGAATCTCGATAGAAAAGTTTGTCAAGCCCCCAAGAATCCACAATTTTATCCACAGCTTTTGTGGAAAACTGTGGAAAAGTATATTGGGTCGATGTTATGGGTAAAATAAGAACAATTCTTACAGTATAGGTCGATAATCAAGACAGAAATATGACTGATCAGCACAATCCTTAAAAATAAAAAAATCTTTAGGTGCGCCCTTGTCATGAATCGGCTAAAATTAGGCAGCTTTTTTTTTGGGTTATCGCCGTCTATGTATTCGCCTATTGAGTCTGAACAAGGATTTAATTTCAAACCAGAATTACCAACCAGTTCAGCGTATTATCGCTTATTGAAAAAAATTCGACGTCAGGTCGGTCATGCGATACGCGATTACAAGATGATTGAAGAGGGTGATAAAGTCATGGTGTGCGTGTCTGGTGGTAAAGACAGCTACACCATGCTAGATATCTTGTTGCAATTCAAACGCATCGCTCCAATTAATTTTGATGTGGTTGCGGTGAACTTGGATCAGAAGCAACCAGGTTTCCCTGAAGATATCTTGCCACGTTATCTTGAAGAAAATCAGATCCCGTATTACGTACTTGAAAAAGATACCTATAGTATTACCAAGCGCTTAACGCCAGAGGGTAAAACCTATTGTGCGGTCTGTTCGCGTTTACGCCGTGGTTCCCTCTATGGTTTTGCACAAGAGATTGGAGCGACCAAAGTGGCCTTAGGTCATCATCGTGATGACATTATGGCGACGTTCTTCTTGAACTTGTTCCATGGCGGCAGCTTAAAAGCCATGCCACCAAAACTATTGTCTTCGGATAAAAAGAATATTTTGATCCGACCTTTGGCCTATGTTGAAGAGAAAGACATTATTAAATATGCGGAACTACGCAAATTCCCGATTATTCCGTGTAATTTATGCGGTTCACAAGAAAACTTACAACGTGCAATGATCAATGACATGTTGCGTCAATGGGATCAGAAGTATCCAAAACGCTTGCATAGCATTTTTGGTGCATTACAAAATGTCTCTCCATCGCAGTTGGCCGATCGTGATTTATTTGACTTTGAAGCACTTGATGAACAAAGAGAATTTGACATGAAGGTAGACAGTGAGGCACTCAAAAATCGTTTGGATGTAGTGAACTTAAGTTTTGCTGCTGAATAAGTAAGATGATTTAAAAGACACTCAGTTTGTGCTGAGTGTCTGATTTTTAAGTTAAAAAAACAAAAAATGTTAAAACTTGAACTTTGGGTACATAAATCTTTAGCCCAAACTGAAAATATCATGCTATAACATGGGCTAAGCAAAAATGCTTCACTATGATGTTGTCAGATTAGATAACACAAGAAATGTATAAATAATTTGAGGAAAAACCATGCCTGCATTTTTAACTGATGATTGGTTTACAACAGTCGAAAAATTAACTGCTGAAGCTGGGGATTTAAATTTACCACCTGCACTTGCGAGCTTAGCGATTAACTTAGTCGTTACTGATGCATCTGGAAATACTGAATTATCTTTAGACGGTGGCAAAATTCAAAAAGGTAGTTCAGCAAATGCGAAAACAACTTTAAACATGGATGCTGAGACTTTACGTAAAGTATTCCTTGAGTTTGATATGGCTGCAGCAATGCAAGCATTTATGACCGGTAAAATCAAAGTGCAGGGAGATATGGCACAGTTGATGGCACTACAGACTGCTAAGCCTAGCCAAGAGCAAAAAGATCTATTTAAGAAAGTACTTGAGCACACTGCTTAAGCGCGATCTGCGCTGCCTAGCGCATTGAAATCCAGAGATTCAATAAAGGCTTAGCGATTCAGCTAAGCCTTTATTTTTTAGATTAAATCTCTAAAAGTTTAGGGGTGGTTTTGATGTGTTCTAAGTAGCTCCGAATACGTGTGACATATTGAACCGCTTGTTTATAACGAGCATTACGCGTTTGGTTGCGTTGTAAGTGCTCATAGAGGTTTAACCATTTGTCAGGGTCTTTGCCTTGGCTCTTGATGCGGCGTTGAATGCCATCAACAGTTCCTGGCCCCATGTTGTAAGCCGCAAGTGCAAACCAATTACGATCCGGATATGCGATATGCTGATATTTGGTCAACATCGAATCATAATACTTGGCACCACCACGAATACTCTGGCTTGGATCGGTTCGATCATTGACACCCATCGCACGAGCAGTATTGTTGGTCAACATCATTAAACCACGAACGCCAGTGGGAGAAACTGAGTCGGGTTTGAGGAAGGACTCTTGATAGCCAATTGCAGCAAGTAAATGCCAGTCTAAGTCATACTGCTGTGCAGATTGTTTAAAACTGGCCTTAAAGATCGGCATGCGTTGCTTGAGGTTGCTTTGAATGCGTCCCCAATCATCATCTTTAACCACGTTACGGTTATAGAATGAGGCCAATTGGTTGATATGACCATTTTGCTTGCTTTGACAGACATAGCCACTGGCAATTTCAGTCAGGCGATCCTCGGCATTTTGGAACACCCAGTTGAGATCACTATCTAGACCATTGCTTTCAAGTGCATTTAAATTTCCACAACTGACTGAAAAGCCAGTAAGTTGCTTAGACTCAACTTGATCTACACTGGCTGTGGTCATGGCAAAATTGGCACGTCCTTGGGACACCCATTTTAAGGCCGTGGCATTATCTTCGACTGTTTTAAAGTCGAGCTCTACATTGAGCTTTTGTGCGTAGTCACGTACTAAGTCATAGCCAAAGCCGTATTGGAATTGACCCTTTTCAAATACCGAGCTTGGATTTGAAACTGCAACCACGGTGAGCTTATTGCTGCTCAAAACCGATTGATATTGATTGGTTTTGTTCGCACTAATACTGTGATATGGAATAAACAATGAGCTTAAAACCATAATTTTTGAGGAAAAAAGAGATATCTTTGAATTAAGGCTACGCCTCGATCCAAGAGTGGAACTGCTCTGCATGTTGTCTCCGCTACTCGTGATTTATTGCCCTAAAAGTTAAATGCACTGCGATTTAAACTTTAGAAAGTAGCTAAATTGAATAAGGTTGGGCAATCATGAGCGCCATTAGAAAATGACAAGATTTAGGATGGATTGAAGAAAGAAGAAGGGAGGTAAAAAACTCACTCAGTTAAAACTTGAACAAAGAATAAAGATCAAATATATATTTGTCAAATTTTGTATTCAAAATAAATTGCATAATGACGCGAAGGCTCTGATAAATTTAAGAAAGAAAGTTATAATCTTTTGTTGTGTGCAAATAGCGAACTGTCTATTTAAATATGTAAACTACTGTCGTTTTTTATTTGGTTGTGAGAATGAAATCAAACTTAATCACCCGTGCTGGGCAT
>JASLIY010000322.1 GCA_030152675.1 Acinetobacter sp. | reverse complement strand
GAATTAAATTTAGGCCAGTAACTTGCGTTTTATATTCGGCTTATGCAACTCTATGAGCGATTGAAAAAGGTGAAGTATGGAACACACAGGTCTTTGGGTCGCTGTCATTATCATTGTATTTGTATTAGGCTCAATTTTAGGTTTAAGGGTCAGTCCACGTGAAAAAGCCATGGGGCTGTTGCGTGAAAAGGCCAGAAAAATGGGGTTGCACCCACGTTTGGTCGCCGCACCCGACTGGACTTCAGTGCCCAAAGCCACTGAAAATCGTGCCAGCATGGTGGCCTATTATAGTGTGCTGATTGCGGATGCGCGTTTGCCTTTATTGCGGGCCAATGTTGAAAATCAAAAGTTAATCCTCATTCAAGGGGATAAGAAATTTAATGACTTACCCATTGCATTACAGGGGATTTATGCTATTGATATGCAGGCAAACTGTGTCGGCATCTATTGGGATGAATCTTGTGATCTCGGTGCGACACAACTTGAAGCCATGAAAGAATATTTAACTTCTTTGGCACAACATTAATTCACTGGTTTAAATAGAAATAGGAAAAGTAGTTCATTATGGCGAAAGCTCCTCGATCCACATCCAACAGCAGCCCAGCTACCTCTCCCGACGCTGGAAAAAAGCGTGCCTTGTTGATTGTGGAGTCGCCTGCAAAAGCGAAAACAATTAACAAATACCTCGGTTCACAGTACATCGTGAAATCATCAGTGGGTCACGTGCGTGATCTCCCAACGGGTGGCTCGAAGTCGACAGAAAAAAAAGCAGCACCGCGGACCAAGCTCACCGATGAAGAAAAAGCACTCAAAGCACAAAATGCCTTGATCAACCGAATGGGCGTAGACCCAGAACACGGTTGGCGCGCGCAATATGAAGTGTTGCCAGGCAAAGAACATGTGGTTGCTGAACTGAAAAAACTCGCGGCGCAAGTCGACGAAATCTATCTCGCAACGGATTTGGACCGCGAAGGGGAAGCCATTGCTTGGCACCTCAAAGAAGTGATTGGCGGTGATGATGCGCGCTATCAACGTGTGGTCTTTAACGAAATCACCAAGAATGCGATTCAAGAAGCCTTCCAACGTCCTGAACGTCTCGATACCAACAAGGTCAATGCTCAACAAGCACGTCGTTTCTTAGACCGTGTGGTGGGCTTTATGATTTCACCGTTGCTGTGGGAAAAAATTGCCCGTGGTCTTTCTGCAGGTCGCGTGCAATCGGTTGCGGTGAAGTTGGTGGTAGAACGTGAACGTGAAATTCGTGCCTTTGTTCCAGCAGAATACTGGCAAATCTTTGCGGATACCCAAGCACAAAAAGATGCGATTCGCCTCGAAGCGGTACGCCAAGCCGGTAAAACCTTAAAACTCAAGAACAAAGCGGAAACAGATGCCGTACTTGATCTGCTGAAAGACGCTGAGTTCAAAGTTTCCAGTCGTGAAGACAAGCCCACCAAGGTCAATCCAAGCGCACCCTATATCACCTCGACCTTGCAACAGGCTGCCAGTACCCGTCTTGGATTTTCGGTGAAGAAAACCATGATGTTGGCACAACGTCTGTATGAGGCAGGTTTTATTACCTATATGCGTACCGACTCAACGTTCTTGAGTAACGACGCCGTGAGTATGGTGCGTGATCATATTCAGTCTGAGTATGGTGATAAGTATCTGCCAGAAAAACCAGTTTTTTATGGCAACAAAGCCAATGCCCAAGAAGCGCATGAGGCGATTCGTCCTTCAAACGTGTCACTTAAAGGCGACAGTTTGACTGGGGCAGAGCGTGATGCACAGCGTTTGTATGACTTGATTTGGCGTCAGTTTGTGGCCTGTCAAATGACACCTGCGCAGTATCTCTCGTCTAACTTGATGGTCAATGCCAATGGCGTTGAGCTAAAAGCGCGTGGTCGTACTTTGGTATTTGATGGCTTTACCAAGATTCGCGGTGCCAACAAATCTGAAGACGATATCTTGCTGCCTGCAGTAAAAGTTGGTGAAGTGCTGCAACTTGAGAAATTAGATCCATCGCAACACTTTACCAAGCCGAGCGCACGCTTTACTGAAGCCTCGTTGGTTAAAGAATTGGAAAAACGGGGGATTGGTCGCCCATCCACTTATGCGGCGATTATCTCGACCATCCAAGATCGTGGTTACGTCAAACTAGAAAACCGTCGTCTGTTTGCGGAAAAAATGGGTGAGATTGTCACCGACCGCTTAGATGAAAGCTTTAATAACTTGATGAACTATGCCTTTACGGCTGATCTCGAAGGTCAGTTGGATAAGGTTGCCATGGGCGAACGCAACTGGAAAGAGTTGCTCGACAGTTTCTACGGTGACTTTAAACAACGCCTGACCACTGCACAAAGTGATCAAGGCATGCGCCGCAATCTTCCAGTGGAAGTTGAAGCTGTGCACTGTCCTGAATGTACGCGTCCGATGCAGATTCGTACCGGTACCACCGGGGTATTCCTCGGCTGTTCAGGCTATAACTTGCCACCCAAAGAACGTTGTAAGGGCACACTCAATCTAACCCCAGTCGAGTCATTGGCGGTATTGTCTGACGACGATGGTGCTGAGACTGCCGACTTGATGTCAAAACGTCGTTGTCCACAGTGTGGTACTGCGATGGACAGTTATGTGGTCGATGGTGGGCGTAAATTACATATCTGCGGTAATAACCCAGACTGTTCTGGGGTTGAACTCGAAGAAGGTGAGTTCAAGATCAAGGGCTATGATGGGCCAAGTATTCCGTGTGATAAATGTGATGGTGAAATGCAGCTCAAAACCGGTCGCTTTGGACCGTACTTTGCCTGCACCAGCTGTGACAATACACGTAAAGTATTGAAAAATGGTCAGCCTGCGCCACCGCGTGTTGATCCAATCCGCATGGAGCATTTGCGCTCGACCAAGAACGATGACTTCTTTGTGTTGCGTGATGGGGCTGCTGGATTGTTCTTGGCGGCGAGTAAATTCCCGAAAATTCGAGAAACGCGTGCACCGAAAGTCGCTGAGCTACGGACCGTGGCCGAGCAGCTTGATCCGAAGTATCAGTTTATCTTTAAAGCGCCGGATCAAGATCCAGATGGTAACGTCACCATTGTAAAATTTAGACGTAAAAATCAGTGCCAATATATCGGCTCTGAAACCCCTGAAGGCAAAGCCAGCAAATGGAGCTTGGTCTATCAGGACGGTAAATGGATCGAGCCTTAAGC
>JASLIY010000319.1 GCA_030152675.1 Acinetobacter sp. | reverse complement strand
TACCACAGCCGCCTATATCCAATATCGAGAATTAAACGGATGGGTTTGCTATGCTTCCTATGCGAGCTGCTTAGGCTATTTTACGCTGGTTATTTCGATTAATTTCGATTAAGTTATTTTAAGTTCTGATTATTCGGCTTTGGCTTTAAAAATATGCTTAATCCAGATATTTAATTGCTGGGGCCCAAGCACAGCTGTTTGAGCAGGACTGATCTGAACGGCGATGTTTTATGGCCAAATGGATAAAAAAACCAGCCTGATAATAGGCTGGTTTTTTAGGATCTACATAGATCGACTGGTGATTAATCCAAATGGCGATTAATCTAAGTTGAGTGGCTTAAACCGCCTCAGCATGTTGCACGGCGATCAGTGCATCAATCTGGCGATCGAGTGCTGGATTGTCCGTTTGCCACTTGGGTTGTTTGTCTTTATCAATGATCAGGGCACGCACCCCTTCCACGATATCGCCCTGATCAAACCAAATATCCTGCACATCACGCTCAAGTTGCATACATTGCTCAAGACTTAACTGTGCCGCGGCTTGGAGCAATTTGAGACTGGCTGTTTTGGCAATCCATGAACGCTGTTGCAAGATATTTAAGATCTTCTCTGCCCACGCTTGCTGTGCTGGATCAGTCACCTGAGCCAAGTTCTGTTCGATCTCTTGTACCGTGTGTGCAGCAAAGTGCTGAGCAATCATCGCTTGTTGCTGCTGAATCTGACTCTGTGCCGCTGGCGTAGCGAAACCCGCTAGGATCTGTTCAATACTGGCACGATCCACCTGTGTTGCAGCAAGTAAACTTGCTTCGAGTTCAGCGAGACGGGTACTGTCGACATGATGATCGATCAGTCCCAGATACAGTGCATCACTGCTACTGATCTGCTCACTGCTCAATGCCATATACACCCCGACTTCCTTGAGTCGAGACAAGATATACGTTGCGCCAACGTCAGGGAAATAACCAATCGCTGTTTCAGGCATCGAGAAACGTGACTTCTCGGAACTGACTCGGATATGACAGGCTTGGGCAAGACCAAAACCACCGCCCATGACATAGCCATCTAACAGCACCACCACCGGTTTGATAAAGTGGCGAATCTCCGCCAGCATCCGATACTCAGCAGCGAAATAATCTTGGTAGCCTGTGCTGCCATTTTTATAGCAGTCATAGAGATAACGAATATCGCCACCCGCACAAAAGGCTTTCGGGCTTTTGGAGTTAATCAACACCGCCTGAACTGCCGGCTCATCCTGCCACAAATCCAACTGCGCGATAATGCCGTTGATCATGGTCTTGGACAATGCATTGAGACTGGCAGCGCGATCTAGACTGATCACGCCAAAGCCGCCTTGAATGCTAATCTCTAAATGATGTTCAGTGCTCATCTCCACCTCCAGCCTGATTGTTGTGCGCATTAAACTGTGCTGGGCGTTTTTCAATAAAGGCACGCATGCCCTCTTTTTGATCTGCACCCGCAAAGATCGAATGGAACACACGGCGCTCAAAACGCAGGCCTTCTGCCAAACTGCCTTCAAAGGCACGGTTAATGGATTCTTTGATCATCATCAAGGCCGTAAGCGATTTCTGTGCAATTTTCTCTGCCGCATCTAAAGTTTCTGGCAGTAATTCTTCTTTGCTAAATACGCGTGCCACTAGACCACTTTGCTCTGCTTCAACCGCTCCCATCTGACGGGCAGTCAAACACATTTCCATGGCCTTGGCCTTACCCACCGCCAAAGTCAGGCGCTGTGTTCCACCGATGCCAGGTAATACGCCAAGCGTCACTTCGGGTAGAGCAAATTTGGCATTGTCCGCACAGTAAATAAAGTCACACATCAGTGCCAATTCACAACCACCGCCGAGCGCATAACCACTCACGGCTGCAATGATCGGCTTACGACGTTTGGCAATCCGATCCGCCAAATCAAAAAAGTCATCTAGATAAATATCCGGGAAGCTCAGATCGACCATTTCTTTAATATCAGCACCGGCAGCAAAGGCTTTCTCTGAACCCGTGATCACGATACAGCCGATACCACGATCTTTTTCCAATTGATCGAGGGCTTGATTGACCTCTGCGATCAATTCACTATTTAAAGCATTCAAGGCTTTTGGGCGATTCAGCGTAATCAAGCCAACGCCATTTTTTTGTTCAACTAAAATGCTATTCCACTGCATGACAGATTCCTTTTTCTTTGTCGCACTTGATATCTCTGACTTGATATCGGTTGCTTAATCTCAGTGATTGTAAATCGGTGCAGTCTTAAAGACTGCGTGCGATCACCAAACGTTGAATATCACTGGTTCCTTCATAGATTTGACAGACTCGCGCATCACGGCAGATACGCTCAATCGGGAAATCCTTGAGATAACCATAACCACCAAACACTTGTAAGGCATTGGAACAAACACGTTCCGCCATTTCCGAAGCAAATAATTTCGCCATTGAAGCTTGGGTCAGACAGGATTCACCCGCTTCTTTGAGGCGTGCAGCGTGATGCACCAATTGACGTGCCGCTTCCACTTCAGTCGCCATACTGGCAAGACGAAATGCAATCGCCTGATGCTCAAAGATCGGTTTACCAAAGGTGACGCGCTCATGTGCATAACGAGTGGCCTCTTCGAGTGCCGCACGCGCTAAACCGACAGACTGTGCTGCGATCCCAATCCGTCCACCTTCAAGGTTGGACAATGCGATCTTGAGACCTTCACCTTCCTGCCCCAAACGTAAGCTTTCATGAATGCGCACATCAGTCAGCGCAATCTGACAGGTGTCCGAGGCATGTAGACCAAGCTTTTCTTCGATACGAATCACTTCATAGCCCGGCGTATCGCGTGGCACTAAGAAAGCACTCATGCCTTTTTTACCGGCACTTGGATCAGTCACGGCAAAGACGATAATCACGCCAGCATTATGACCCGAGGTAATAAACTGCTTGGCCCCATTGATCACATAGTGGTCGCCATCTTTGACCGCACGGGTCTTAATCGCCACTGCATCCGAACCGGTATGTGGCTCAGTCAGAGCAAAGGCACCGATCATTTGCCCCGTGGCCAAGGGAGTGAGAAAACGTTGTTTTTGTTCCTCAGTCCCATATTTAAGGATCGGCACACAGCCCACCGAGTTATGTACACTCATGATCGCAGAGGTGGCGCCATCGGCAGCAGCGACTTCTTCGAGCGCCAACACATAGGCCAAGTTACCGGTCTCTGATCCACCCCATTGTTCTGGCACCAACATGCCCATAAAGCCGAGTTCACCCATTTGCGCCAAAGCATCGGCAGGGAACTGACCGCGTTGATCCCACTCACTGGCAAAAGGTTTGATTTGCTCTTGCGCAAAACTCTTGGCCATGTCACGAATAAGGCTTTGTTCTTCCGTAAATTGCATCGCGTATTCCCTGAATCTAACTGAATCTATTTGAATCTAAGTTTTAATCTTTATGCATTTATATGCGATCGGCTTGGCCGCTTCAATGCGACCAATGCCTGATACGCGTGTGACTGCATGTGGTCATCTGTTCACGCCGTTGGGCATTCGCCCGCTTGCTTTTGTTTCTCAATCTCTTGATTGCGGAGTAAAAAGCGCTGAATCTTGCCACTTGGCGTTTTCGGCAGTTCAGTCACAAACTCAACCAAGCGTGGATAAGCGTGAGCTGAAAGACGTTTCTTGACAAACTG
>JASLIY010000291.1 GCA_030152675.1 Acinetobacter sp. | reverse complement strand
GGTGCCGGTTTTGGGGGGGAGAATTTTTCCCACGATATCCTGACACTTTCGAGTGCTGTTTCTGAAACTGGAGTAAAAAGCTTATTACTCAAGCAAGTTTATGAGATCAATGAACAGCAGAAAGAAGTTTTATTTCGCAAGTTATGGAATTATTACCATGGACAACTTGCTGGTAAAGTTGTTGCGATTTGGGGCGCCTCCTTTAAAGAAAATACTTCAAGCATTCATAATGCACCGATCCATGTGATGTTAGAGGCATTATGGGCGCAGGGAGTCACGGTCAAGTTACATGATCCTGAAGCCTTGCATGAAATCTATGCGCTTTATGGTGCACGTAAAGATTTAATCTTGTGTGAATCTCAATATCAAGCTGCAATAGATGCAGATGCATTGTGCTTGATGACGGCGTGGAAGCAATATAGCAGTCCTGATTTTGACCATTTAAAGCAGATCATGCGCCATCCTTATCTATTGGATGGACGTAATCTCTATGATCCAGTCTATGTAAAAGGTAAAGGCTTTGCTTATTCAGGAGTTGGTCGCGCATGAATCAGTCACTTGAGGTATTGTTCAGTTGTCCATCGGTCTCGGATCATGTACTAAAACAGCTGGCCAGTACATATAAAAACATACATCTGACGCAACTGTTTGAGCAGGATGACTCGCGTTTTAAACAGTATTCTGTGCAGTTTGACAAAATCGTCTATGACTTTAGCAAACAAAGAATCAGTACTGAGGTACTAGATCAGCTGATTGAGTTTGCAGAGTGCAAGCAACTGCCGAAGTGGATAGAAACACTGTTTTCTGAACAAGAAATCAATGGCAGTGAGCAACGTGCAGCGATGCATTGGGCATTACGTTTGCCGAAACCTGAGCAACATCAATCGACTGAGTCAGTGCCTGAATCGGTGTCGCAGTCTGTGGTCGATCAAGTACATACGCAACTTGATCGGATGTATGCCTTGGTTGAAAAAATACATGCAGCACAATACCGCGGTGCAACCGGTGAAGTGATTCGTGATGTGGTGAATATCGGTGTCGGCGGGTCAGATCTTGGGCCGTTGATGGTCAGCCATGCGCTCTCAGATTTTAAAACCATGACGGCCAAACCGGTGAATGTTCACTTTGTTTCGACCATTGATGGTAGTCAATTATCGGATCTGCTACACAAGTTCCGTCCAGAGACGACGCTATTTATTATTTCCTCTAAGTCCTTTGGCACCATTGATACCCTATCCAATGCACAAACAGCACGCTGTTGGTTGGAAAAATCTTTAGGTAAATCACCCTCAGTACTCAAATGTCATTTTGTGGGTGTATCGACCAAGCCTGAAAAAATGACTGCGTGGGGCATTGCCGCCGAGAATCAATTCCTGCTTTGGGATTGGGTGGGGGGACGTTATTCGCTCTGGTCTTGTATTGGATTGCCGATTGCGCTCACCATTGGGGTTGCAGGCTTTAAAGAGTTTTTAGCAGGTGCACATCGTGTCGATGAGCATATGCGAAGCGCTCCTTTTGCGCAAAATATTCCAGTACTGATGGGCTTGCTCGGCGTGTGGAATAATAATTTCCTCGATATGCAAACCCATGCGGTACTGCCTTATGATGGTCGTCTCAAGTATTTTGCTGCCTATTTACAACAGCTTGAAATGGAGTCCAATGGGAAGTCGATTCAACGTAATGCTGAAAAAACTGAGTGGAATACTTGCCCGATTGTATGGGGGGAAGTGGGTCCCAATGCGCAACATGCTTTTTATCAACTGTTGCATCAAGGCACACATTCGGTAAGTTGTGACTTTATCGCACCGGTTGAGCGCTATAACGCAAATCAATTTACCTATGCTGAAAATGCAGACACCTTGACTGAGCAACATCATTTGGCACTATCCAATTGCTTGGCGCAGTCGAGATTATTGGCTTTTGGCAATCAAGCGTTGAATTCAAAAGAGTTGGATCAGTTACCCCTCTATAAGCAATATGAAGGTAATCAACCGAGCAGTACCATGCTGCTTTCAGAGCTAAATCCTTATAGCTTGGGGATGTTAATTGCACTTTATGAGCATAAAGTCTTTGTACAATCCGTGATTTGGAATATCAATCCGTTCGATCAGTGGGGCGTGGAGAAAGGTAAGGAAATTGCCAATCAACTGCTGCCGATCTTAAATGGTACAGAAAAAGATCTTTCGAAACTTGATGCTTCGACACAAGGATTACTTCGAATCTTATTGGGAAAATATCAAGACTAGGAATTGCAAATGGCAACTATTTTAGTAACCGGTGGTGCCGGTTATATCGGTTCACATACCTGTGTCGAACTACTTCAAGCAGGTCATGACGTGGTGGTGTTGGACAACTTGTGTAATAGCTCAGAAGAAGCCTTAACGCGTGTTCAAACCTTGGCGGCTAAAACATTAACTTTTGTTCAAGGTGATATTCGAGATGCGGCTGTGCTGGATCGAGTCTTTGCCGAGCATTCGATTGATGCCGTGATTCACTTTGCTGGCTTGAAAGCCGTTGGAGAGAGTCAGGAGCAGCCTCTAATTTATTTTGATA
>JASLIY010000279.1 GCA_030152675.1 Acinetobacter sp. | reverse complement strand
AAAATCAATACCCTGCTTCATATCGGCAAAGATTTGATTGGGATCTTCATGGCGCGGATTGTCCGAACTCAACACCACCTGATCGGCCTGTGCCAAGGCAGCTTGCGTCATCAATGGACGCTTGCCGCGATCACGATCCCCACCACAGCCCACAATCGCCCAGAGACGATGATTGACATGACGTTTCAAGGTTTTCAAGACTTGAATTAAAGCATCTGGTGTATGTGCATAATCCACCACAAACAGGCGCTCCGCATCTCGAATCACCTGCATCCGACCCGGTGCACCTTGTAACTTCGGCACCAACGCGATCAATTGCGCCAGATCAAAACCGGCCTGTTCGGCCACGATCAAACTGGCGATCAGGTTTTCGATATTGAAATGCCCCAACAGCGGACTCTGCACATCAAATTCATCCTGACGCGTTTTCAGTCTAAAGCGCACACCATCGAGGCTATATTGAATCGAGAAGACTTGATAATCCGCGGCTTGACGGGTGGAATAGGTCACAATTTTAGGATGTGCGGGATTACGACTGGCCGCATCCAACATGATGTGTGCATGCGCATCATCGGCGTTAATCACCGCGACTTTTAGCGTTGGAAATAAAAATAATTGAGATTTGGCTTCGGCATAGGCCTCAAGCGTTCCATGATAATCCAAATGGTCACGGCTTAAATTGCTATAAGCCGCCACTTGGATATTCGAGCCGTTTAAACGCCCCTGCTCCAAGCCATGTGAACTGGCTTCAATCGCTGCAAACTTGGCACCCTGTGCCACATAGTCATGCAGTTGCTGCTGTAAATGCAGCGCATCCAATGTGGTATGGCTGGAGGCTTCAAGATTTGGCAAGATGCCGTTCCCGGTGGTGCCCATCACAGCACAGCGTGCATTGCTCAGCATCAACAACTCTGCCACCAAACGCGCAATCGTGGTCTTGCCATTGGTGCCGGTCACTGCGAGTACGCTGATCGCTTCAGTTTGATCACGCTGGCTTAAGTAACGCTGCTGCCAGATGCCCATCAACTGCCGTACATCATGACAAACCCAACTCGGCTCAAGTGCCAGTTCAGACTCACTGATCACCGCCAATGCGCCTGCTGCCAAGGCATTTTCAGCAAAACTCAACGTCTTGTTGCTTTGGCTATAACTGTTGAGCGCAATAAAAATTTGCCCAGCTTGCACCTGTCGACTGTCCAGACAAAAGCCATTGAATGGCTGTGTCATCCATGGCTGTAGTGCATCGACCGGATAAATATCATTAAAACTCATGCTCATAAGGGACTCATTTTTTTGCAACTAGGGGCATATCTAGCGGTCGATCTAAAGGAACGTTCATCAAGCGTAGTGACTCTTGCATGATGCGTGCAAACACAGGCGCTGCAACCAAACCACCATAGTATTGACCGCGTGGGTTTTCCACCACCACGATAATCGCTAGGCGTGGATCACTGATCGGTGCAACACCGGCGAACAAGGCACGGTATTCGGTATTGGAATAACCACGATGATCGGGACGTAATTTATGTGCTGTACCGGTTTTACCACCGACACGATAGCCCGGAATCACCGCCTGTTTTGCAGTTCCCCCCGGCATGGTGACTTGCTCGAGCATCAACAAGACTTGATCGGCGATCTTGGCTTGGATCACTTGCTCACCCTTCGGTTTGTCTTCAAGTTTGTACAAGCTCAACGGATGCTGCACCCCATGATTGGCCAGCATGGCATAACCTTGCGCCAGCTGTAACATAGTGGCATTGATGCCGTAGCCATAGGCCATGGTTCCGACTTCAGAGACATTCCATTTGCTCGGTGGCAAGATCAAACCGCCACTTTCACCCGGAAACTTGACGGCTGAACGCTGACCAAAGCCTATGCGTTTAAAGAAGGTGGGTAATGTCGAGTATGGCATGGACAATGCAATTTTGGCCGAGCCCACGTTCGAAGACTTGACGATAACCCCCGTGACCGTCAAAGAACCGTAGTTATGCGTATCACGAATGGTGTGATTGCCGATGCGCATGCTGCCAGGACTGGTCGAGATCACGGTATTTGGGGTGTATTTGCCACTGTCCAAAGCCGCGGCCACGGTAAATGGCTTCATGGTTGAGCCCGGCTCAAACATATCAATCGCACCACGGTTACGCATGGCATCTTTGTTTTTTAAGCTTTCTTTGTCATTCGGGTTATATGACGGCCAACTGGCCATGGCCAAGATCTCACCGGTTTTTACATCCACGGTGATCGCTGAAGCCGAGCGTGCATTATTGGCCACCCCGACGGCAGTGAGCTCACGATACATAATGTACTGTAGACGTGAGTCGATACTCAGGGTGATGTCTTCACCGGCCACCACTTCTTTGATCACTTCTGGGGTTTTTACATTGTTGCCGTGTTTATCACGCACCACGGTTTGCTGACCATCGGTTCCGGCCAAACGCTTGTTGAGCTGCATTTCCAGCCCTTCAATCCCCGTGCCTTCACTGTTGGTGAGCCCAATAATCTGGGCACTGGCTTGTGGTTGCGGATAGTAGCGTTTATAAGCTTTTTCGGCATAGACACCAGCAAAGTTACGCTCCATGATCAGATCAGACTGCGGTGGCGGAACTTCTTTTTTCAATACCATGTAGCGTGAACGTGGACGCTCATTGAGTTTCTTTTTCAGATCAGCACGATCAATCCCAACAGCATCCGCAAGCTCATCTAAGTTGAGGTTTTTCACCGGCAACTGACGTTTTAATTTACGACTGTCTGGCTGTGCTTTAAGTAAGTCAGTGACGCGTTCAAATTCTGCTTTGGTTTCAAAATAGTCACGCGGATCAATCACCACTTTCATGATCGGGGTACTGATCGCCAACGGCACGCCATTGCGATCACTGATCACACCACGCATGGCAGAAAGCTTGACGGTTCTTAAAATATTGGCATTGGCTTTATTTTGCAAAAAGTCTTTATTGATCACTTGCACATAAAATGCACGTCCGACCAAGACCACAAAACACAACAACACCATGCCCCACATCAGATGGAATCGTCGCATATCGAGCGCAAGCGAGGGTTTCGCCGAAATGGATTGCTGTGCCTTTCGCGTAGGCTTCTTTCGCTTTACTACCATTGACTTACCTTATTTCTTTTGCTCAGTTTCATTGGGTAATGAAATCACGACGGTTTGCGATGCAGGTGGAGAGTACATTCTGAGTTGTGTGACGGCACGGGTACCGATTTGTGCTGTGGCACCAAAGGTTTGTTGCTCAATCAGCAGACGCCCCCACTCGGCGTTGATATCTTCGCGCTCACGCATAAAAGCGTTGTAATCACGATAATCATGGCGATAGGTAAAGACTTGTAGCACCACCATTAAGGCACTGACAAACACCATCCCGATCAACACGCCGTAGACGACCATTTTTTTAAATGCCAATCGATGCTGCGGCGTTGTCGCGTCTTGTTGTTTCATGATCAACCTTTTAATCATCTAAGCGTTCAGCCACCCGAAGCCATGCACTACGTGAGCGTGGATTGGCCTTAATTTCTTCTGCGCTGGCTCGAATACGATCAATTTTTTTAAGTCGGCGCGTGTCTTTTACTTTTTGCGGCATGCCCCATGACAGATCTTCAGGCAATGTAGATTCTTTTTGAATAAATTGTTTAATCAAGCGATCTTCAAGAGAATGAAAACTGATCACAGCAAGTCGCGCATGTGATTTTAGCAAATTTACCGCTTGGGGTAAAAATACTTGTATATCTTCAAGTTCTTTATTGATTTCGATACGAATCGCTTGGAAAGTTCGGGTTGCCGCATGCTTATGCTTTTCCCATTTTGGATGAGCAACTTTGACCACTTCGGCCAGTTGTCCCGTGGTTTCCATATAGCCCGCAGCTTTAATGGCTTTGGCGATACGGCGGCTGTAGCGTTCTTCACCATATTGGAAAATCACGTTGGCCAAATGCGTTTCATCTACGGTCAACAACCACTCAGCAGCGGTTTGACCTTTAGAATTGTCCATACGCATATCCAAAGGACCATCATGCATAAAACTAAAGCCGCGTTCAGCTTGGTCGATCTGTGGTGATGACACCCCCAAATCCGCCATGATGCCATCCACTTGTTCAATCCCATGTGCACGCATCGCTTCAGTCAAATTGGCAAAGCTGTCATGAATAATGGTAAAACGTGGATCTTCTTGTTCGAGTTCTGCGGCAACAGCCAAAGCTTGTGGGTCTTTATCAAATGCATAAACACGTGAATTTTCATCTAACTTAGAGAGCAATAAGCGACTGTGCCCACCACGACCAAACGTCCCATCAATATAGATTCCTGTATTACGCTCCCCAAGTAAAGCTTCAACAGTTTCATGTAGTAATACAGAAATATGAGACATAAGTTCAGTTTCATTTCAATCAGAAAATAGTGCTGCACATTATTACTCTGTTTTAACAAAGCTCCAAACGACTTTTTGTAGGTAAATATTATTTAGCATTGATAAAACCGTTTTTATCACTGAATTCAGCATCATTTTCGAATTCATCTCAGTTCTATACGCTTTGTGTGCAGCCCGTGAGTGAATAAGCCATTGTTTTTGAGCGCATCCTTTTGATCAGCACAATGACTTTCCACTCTCACATTTTGACGTTTTTATTGCACCGGCATGGCTTAAAAAAACCAGTACACAAATAAAGAAATAATGGCGATACACAAAATATTGAGTACCATCCCAACGCGAACCATCTCACTCTGACGAATATGCCCCGTTCCAAATACAATGGCATTCGGCGGAGTCGCAACAGGCAACATAAAGGCACACGAGGCCCCGATCCCAATCACCACCACCAAAATTTCAGCCGGCATATTCATCTGATCTGCAATGGCAGCAAATACAGGAACCAACAATGCTGCAGATGCGGTATTACTGGTGAACTCGGTCAGAAAGATAATAAATGTAGTGACGATGATGATGATCCAAAATGGTGAAACATCACCGAAGGCATTGGCCAAACTCTGTCCCAAGACCAGCGAGGTACCCGAATCTTTGAGCACCGCACTTAAGGTCAAGCCACCACCAAACAACATCAAGACACCCCAGTCGGTATTGTCGGCAATATTTTTCCATGTGGCTGTGCCCATGATCACCACCAAACACGCGGCAAGTAAGGCAATCCACGTATCGGTCTGCGTAATCGCCAACAGCTCACCAATCTTTTTACTCAAAATCCAAGCCAAGGCGGTACTGACAAACAACAGCATGGTGGCGATGCGCATTTTGGTCCATGGAATATCTTCCGTCACCAGTTCCACTTTGTGATTCAGTTTTGGACGCAACACCACATAGAGACTGATCAACATGGCCGGTAAAATCAGCAACATCATCGGCACGCCGATCTTCATCCAATCATAAAAATCATAGCCCAATGCCTTGGCAGCAATCGCATTCGGCGGTGAACCCACCAGCGTGCCTAACCCCCCAATATTGGCAGAGTATGCGATCCCAAGCAGAATAAATACAAAGGTTTTACGCTCTTTCTGCGCATCTAAATGTGACAGCAATCCCAAAGCCAAAGGCAGCATCATCGCCGCAGTCGCGGTATTGGAAATCCACATCGACAACACAGCGGTGACCAAGAAAATCGTAAACACCGAGAAGCCCAAATGCCCTCGGGACATGGACATAATCCACATCGCAATTTTACGATCCAGTTTCTGCATGTGTAAGGCTGTGGCCAAAGCAAAGCCACCAAAAAATAGAAAAATAATCGGATCAGCAAAAGTACTTAATGCCTTGCTCATCGTCAGCGGTTTTAACTCTCCCGCAGTTTCAGATGGCATCCCAATCAACAAGGCCAGCACCGGCACCAACAAGGCGGTAATGGTGATGTGGATTGCTTCTGTCAGCCACAAGATGGCAATAAACAGTAATAGACTTAAGCCCTTATTGGTCGTATCCGCATAGGGTAAAATCAGATAAAGTCCAATCGACAGTACGCAGGCCAATGCAATAATCACCCATCCCTTGACCAAGCCTTTCGGCATGGCATTGGTGGGTGTTTCCAAGTGAGGCACATTCATACAACATCCTTCTGAATATTCATTTCAGTACATTTCTATCCGTATTTAAAATAGCCTCTACGCGCCGAGTATTTTTCAATACCCTACGTGATGCATATTTTTTAAATATTGGTGTGTGATTGATCACATTATATGATGAAATTTACAAAAAAATGTAATATATGAATTATCTAGATATGCCTGATGAAATTTCAGCAATCGATTGCCAGATCAGGCTTTGCGCGAATATTGTTTTATTTTTATCCAACAAACTTAATTTACTTGTGCAAAAAAAGGCCACCTTAAAAGGCAGCCTCGATATGTGACAAAACCGATGACTTAACGCTTAGTGCTATAAATCTGGTCAAACACACCGCCGTTCGCAAAATGGGTTTGTTGCGCTTTCGGCCATCCGCCAAAGACTTCATCAATGGTAAACGTTTTTAACTTTGGAAATTGTGCCGCGTATTTCGCCATCACTTTTTCATTGCGTGGGCGATAGAAATGCTTGGCTGCCATATCTTGACCCAATGGTGAGTACAGATAGTTGATATATCCCGTCGCTAACCATTTATTGCCATTTTTCTCCACGGTGCGATCGACAATCGCCACTGAAGGTTCCGTCAAGATCGAGATCGATGGGTACACAATATCAAACTTGTTATTGCCCAAGGTCTTACGCGTCACCATGGCCTCATTTTCCCAGGTCAACAACACATCACCGATGCCACGTTCAGCAAAGGTCGTCATTGAACCACGTGCTGCAGGGTCCATGACTTTGACGTTGTGGTACATCTTGGAAACGAACTCACGCGCCGTGGCATCGTTACCACCCGGCTGTTTTAAGCTATAGCCCCAAGCCGACAAATAGATCCAACGCGGTAGACCACCAGTTTTAGGATTCGGTGTGATGATTTCAACACCCGGACGGGTCAGGTCTGACCAGTCTTTGATATTCTTTGGATTACCTTTACGCACCATAAACACGATGGTTGAAGTATAAGGGGCTGAGTTATGAGGAAATTGTTTTTGCCAGTCTTTGCGAATCTGTCCAGACTTGGCGATTTCTTCAATATCATTGGCCAGTGCCAAAGTCACTACATCACCTTTTAAGCCATCGACAACAGAGCGCGCTTGCTTGCCTGATCCACCATGCGATTGCTTGAACTTCACATCAACGCCGGTGCGACTTTTCCAATAGCCTGCGAAGGATTTGTTGAATTCGTCATAGAATTCACGCGTCGCATCATAAGAGACGTTTAAAAATTCACGTTGAGCCGCTTGTGCTGTTGTGGTCAGCGTTGCGGTCACTGCGGTAGCGCTACCCAACAGCAAGACCGCGGAGAGAAATTTATTTTTAAATTGGGATTTCATACGGATGTCATTCTAAGTATTCATTTGAAATTTAATATAAGTAATAAACCCAAAAGCTGCAATTGCACTCCTGATGCGCAATCAAGCACAAGATGATGGTCATACTGTTTAAAATCCCGATAGTTTTAAACAAGATTGATATCCACAACCACCTCCAAGCTGCTCACACTTTGATCCAAAAATAGGAAAAATAACAATGATGCGCTTTTAATCGACCAATGGTAAAGGCTTACTATCACAGGGTTTTAGCATCATACTCAAGGTGTTTCCTTGAATAAAACAGAGAAAATCTGAGGCTTAGCTGATGATTTTATGTAGATTATTTTTCACCCAAACACTTCAAAAAACAAGCGTTCTAAAACAAAGTAGATTCAATGTTTTAGCGCTAAATTATTATTCATAATATTTTTTTCTTAATATATTCCAATTAGTGATAACATTATGCGCTTAAAATGCTAAAATGAATCACTTACATTTTTACCTAAATTATTTAACACATGAGTTACGTAAAAAGTAAGCTTTCTCATCAGCACCTTTGGCTGATGAAATAAAAACACCCACCATGCTGCAGAGCATGTTGGTTTGTTTGTTAAAAGAAGCGTTTTCACGTGATTGCAATCACGTTTTTAGTTGAACATCGCTTGGGATGAAAGTCCTCAGCGTAAAAAGAAGAAAATCAATCTTAGGGGATATTGGAATGAATGCTCGACTGCTTAAAATCCTAATCATAAGTTTGAGTTTAGGTTCTCTCCCTACGGTTCAAGCAGCCGTAATTAAAACAGCACCAAAATCTGTCTCATCTAGCGTGGTGACAGATCGTCAATCACCGATTGAAAAAGCCTTAGACCAGCAAAAGCGCGGTGACAATAAGCAGATGCTTGAGAGTGATCAGCTTAAAGTCTTGACTTCGATGAACAGTGCGCCAACACAAAACTTCTTGGCGGATCAACATCAACGTTTTTCACGTTTGCTGCAAAGTCTATTTCAACCACATAGTTCTTAATTTACACCGTTCATCTCAGTGACACAGTGCAGTAGATTGATCTACTGGATTTAACAGCCCAATCGCTCAGGCAAATTTAAGCCTTAAGCGGTTGGGCTTTTTGGTTATAATGATGCTTATTTAGATCATGACGTTAAGCTGATTATGACTGTTCGTACTCGTATTGCCCCATCCCCAACTGGTTTCCCACATGTGGGAACTGCATACATTGCACTGTTTAACCTCTGTTTTGCCAAGCAACACGGCGGTGAATTCATTTTGCGTATTGAAGACACAGATCAACTGCGCTCAACCCCTGAATCTGAAAAAATGATTTTGGATTCGTTGCGTTGGTTGGGTCTTAACTGGTCTGAAGGTCCTGATGTCGGTGGCCCACATGCGCCTTATCGCCAATCAGAGCGCATGCAAATCTATAAACAATATGCCTTGGAATTGGTTGAAAAAGGTCATGCATTTTATTGTTTTGCTACGGCAGAAGAACTCGATCAAATGCGCCTCGACCAACAAGCACGTGGCGAAAGCCCTCGCTATGATGGCCGCGGTCTACAACTCAGTGCCGAAGAAGTACAAACGCGTTTGGCTGCAGGTGAAGCCCATGTGATTCGCATGAAAGTGCCGACTGAAGGGATTTGTAAATTCAACGACATGCTACGCGGTGAAGTTGAAATTCCTTGGGCCCAAGTCGACATGCAAATCCTCTTGAAAACCGATGGCTTACCGACCTATCACTTGGCCAACGTGGTCGACGATCATTTGATGCAAATCACCCACGTGATCCGTGGTGAAGAATGGATTCCTTCTGCACCGAAGCACCAATTGTTGTATCAATACTTTGGCTGGGACATGCCAACCCTATGTCATATGCCACTATTACGTAATCCGGACAAATCAAAACTGTCAAAACGTAAGAACCCAACGTCAATCAATTACTACAAAGACATCGGTGTACTGCCAGAAGCCTTGTTGAACTATCTAGGCCGTATGGGGTGGTCAATGCCTGACGAAAGCGAAAAATTTAGTTTGAATGAAATGATTGCCCACTTTGATATTCAACGCGTATCACTTGGTGGTCCGATCTTTGATGTTGAAAAACTCAACTGGTTAAATGGTCAGTGGATTAAATCCCTCACCCCTGCAGCACTGCTTGATCGCCTATTGAACTGGAAATCTGATCGCGCAACCCTCGAAGACATCGCTGCAGCGATCCAACCTCGTATCCAATTGCTTTCTGAAGCGGTCAATTGGGCTGGTTTCTTCTTCAACCAGTTCCCACAACTCGACAAAGCACAGTTTGAAAGTAAAAAACTGTCTGAAGAGCAAGTACGTCAAAGCCTACAATTTGCCATTTGGCGTTTAGAAAGCTTGAACAGTTGGAACAATGATAGCGTGAGCCAAACCTTGATGGATCTCGCCACCCAGATGGAAATTAAGTTGCGCGACTTTATGCCGAGCTTCTTTATCGCCATTGCAGGTTCAACCAGTTCAACACCAGTTATGCAGTCGATGGTGACCTTAGGCCCTGATTTAACCTTTGCTCGTCTACGCAATGCCCTCAGCATCGTCGGCGGTCCAAGCAAAAAAGAGCTTAAAATCTGGGAAAAACTCAATGAAAGCTTAAAATTGCCGAAAAATGATCCAATCGATGCGGTTTAATTAAATTTTTTATTGACGTGTGTGAGCAATCATCCTAATATTGCGCTCACACAGACTGGGGCCATAGCTCAGTTGGTAGAGCGCTACAATGGCATTGTAGAGGTCAGCAGTTCGATCCTGCTTGGCT
>JASLIY010000162.1 GCA_030152675.1 Acinetobacter sp. | reverse complement strand
CCACAAAAATACCAACGTCCAAAGGTCGACTCTGCCAAATTGCCAAATACATAGAGTGCCCACATGTTAAACATCAAATGCGGCAAGCCGAAGTGAAAAAACATGCTACTAAACAAACGCAAGGGTTCTTGTAAAAAGGTTAAAGGTGCATAATCAGCGCCCCAGTGCATGGCATCCACAGTACTCGGTGAACTGATGTCGACACCCGTCAAGATTTGCCAAGCAAAGAGCAGGACATTGATGATGATCAAGCCCAAAGTGACCTTGGCAAGTGGCGGTTTTGGCGGTGTATTTAAATAAGTGGCTTGCAATTCTGACATGAATCGATATTCAATTGCGGATGACCGTCTTAGCTTAGCATGAAAATTTATCTATCTCGTTTGGGAGAATCGAAACTGTATGAAAGCCTTTGTGTTCAGAACCTTAGTTTTATTGATAAGTCTGCTGATCATGATTCAGTTATGGATTTTCTCAAGTTTGGTGTGGTGGCGTACTCATCCCGTTGAAAATACAATGTTTATGCGCCTAGATTATCTTTCTGATTTTCAGCCGATTCAGCATCAGTGGGTCGACTATGATCAGATTAGCCTACAGTTTAAACGTGCGATTATCGCCGCCGAAGATGCGAAATTTTTAAAGCATCATGGTTTTGACTGGGGGGGGATCGAGTTTGCCATGCAGCGCAATATCGAAAAAGAGCAGGTCGTGGCCGGTGGTTCGACCATTTCGCAGCAACTGTCTAAGAATTTATTTTTCTATAATCGACGTTCTTATTTCCGTAAGGGGCAAGAAGCGATTGCCACGGTGATGCTAGAACGGATGTGGAGCAAGCGACGGATCTTGGAGGTGTATATGAATTCAGTTGAGTTCGGTGATCACCTCTATGGGGTTGAAGCGGCAGCGCGTTTTTATTTTAACCAGACTGCATCACAGCTGAATCGGGAACAGTCGGCATTTTTGGCGGCTTTATTGTCGAACCCCAAGTACTATCAGCAGCACCGCCAGCACGCAAAGTTTCGCTTTAAGCAGCGCCAAATTTTAAAATATATGTCCAATAGTCAAATTCCAGAATAAAGCTGAAAATCCTCAGCTTAAGCGCTGTATTTTTATGCATTTATTTATGAAAATGTCACAAAAATCAAGCATACTGGATGAATATCCGTTAAAAATAAGGACCTGGAATGAATACCGCAGTGTCGAATAGCGCTACAGAATATTCTTATAATGAGCGTTATATCAATCGTGAACTTTCAATCTTAGATTTTCATCTACGCGTACTCGAACAGGCTGTCGATCCATTGCATCCTTTGCTTGATCGGATGAATTTCTTGCTGATTTTTTCACGCAATATGGACGAGTTTTTTGAAATTCGTGTTGCAGGGGTGATGGAGCAGTTGTCACTGGGCAATGAAAGCCGTACCCCAGATGGATTGACCCCAAAACAAGTACTGGAGTCCATTTCAAAAACTGCACATGCAGCGATTGAACGTCAATACCGTATTTTAAATGAAGAAATCCTCCCCAAGTTACGCGAAGCAGATATCTGTTTCTTGCGCCGTGGTGAGTTATCACCGGCACAGTCCACGTGGGTGAAAAAATATTTCCAAGAACAAGTGGCGCCAGTACTGACCCCGATCAGTTTGGACCCTGCACATCCATTCCCACGCTTGGTCAACAAAAGCCTGAATTTTATCGTGACCTTAGAAGGTAAAGATGCGTTTGGTCGTCAGATTGACTTGGCCGTTGTACCCGCACCACGTTCATTACCGCGTGTGGTGCGTTTACCAGATGAATTGACCGGTGGCAAAGAGCATTTTGTGATGCTGTCTGCGATCATTCATGAGCATGTTTCGGATTTGTTCCCTGGCATGACTGCAACTGGTTGCTATCAGTTCCGTGTGACGCGTAATGCGGATTTGGCGCTGAATGAAGATGTCGAAGACTTGGCGATCGCACTCAAAGGCGAATTGAATTCACGTCGTTTTGGTCGTGCTGTGCGCTTAGAGGTGACAGAGAACTGTCCAAAACCGATCTATGAGTATTTACTCAACGAATTCGACTTAGAACATGAGCAGCTGTATAAGGTCGATGGCCCAGTGAATTTGGCGCGTTTGGTGTCAAATTTTAAGCGCCCACATCTACGCTATGATTCACATACGCCAGTGGTGCCGAAGGTCCTGAAGAAATCTGAAAATATTTTTACGGCGATGCAGAAACAAGATATTTTACTGCACCATCCGTTTGAATCTTTTGCGCCCGTGATCAACTTATTACGTGAAGCAGCGCGCGATCCTAAAGTACTGGCCATCAAGCAAACTTTATATCGCAGTGGTGCAGATTCAGAGATTGTACAGATCTTGGCGGAAGCTGCCCGGAATGGCAAAGAAGTCACCGCAGTGATCGAGCTGCGCGCACGTTTTGATGAAGAGTCCAATATCGCGGTGGCCAATGTACTGCAAGAGGCCGGTGCGGTGGTGGTATATGGCATCGTCGGTTATAAAACCCATGCCAAAATGATCTTGGTGGTGCGCCGTGAAAACAACAAACTGGTGCGCTATGTGCATCTCGGTACGGGGAACTACCATGCCGGCAATGCGCGGATCTATACCGACTACGGTTTGATGACCACCGACAAAGATTTGTGTGAAGATGTGCATCGTATCTTTCAGGAATTGACCGGCATGGGCAAAATGGCCAAGCTGAAAAAATTACTGCATGCACCATTTACCTTGCACACTCAGTTATTGAACTTTATTGATGATGAGATTGCCAATGTCAAAGCCGGCAAACCGGGGCATATCATTATCAAAGTCAATGCACTGACCGAAGTGCAGTTGATCAACAAGCTGTATGAGGCTTCTCAGGCTGGGGTCAAAGTCGATCTGATTATTCGTTCGATTTGCTGTCTACGTCCGGGACTGCCGAATCTGTCTGAAAATATCCAAGTCCGCTCAATCGTGGGCCGTTTCCTTGAACATACTCGGGTGTTCTATTTCAGCAATGCTGGTGAACATCGAATTTATGGTTCAAGTGCGGATTGGATGGATCGGAACTTATTTAGTCGTGTCGAAGCCTGCTTCCCGATCGAAGATCCAGCCTTGAAAAAACGGATTTATGAACAAGGCATGTTGAACTATTTGAAAGACAATCAACAAGCTTGGTTATTACATGGTGATGGGACTTGGCATCGTGTTGAACGTGCAGAAGGCGAGCCGGTGCACAATGCCCAGCGCGAATTGATCGCCAAGATTGTATAAGTTCGAGGGCTGAATCGGGCGCCAAGTTCGCGCCCAATCAGCATTAAAAAAAGCTGCCGCATGATTACATGCGGCAGCTTTTTGCATTGTATTCGCTGTCTTAGCTTTCTTAACTGTCTTTGTAGCGTTGATCGGCCAATTCAAAACGTTCTAGCACATCCTGATCTGGGGCATCGGTCAATAAGCTGACGATGATGATCGCCAAAGCAGAGCAGATAAAGCCCGGAATAATTTCGTAAATGCCAGTGCTGGCCAATACGTTTTTCCACAAGATCACGATCACGGCACCAACCAACATCCCCGCCAAGGCGCCAGAGAGGTTCATGCGTTTCCAGAACAATGACAGGATGATCAATGGGCCAAATGCTGCACCAAAACCAGCCCATGCATAAGACACCAGACCGAGGACTTTGGCTTCTGGATTACTGGCCAAGACGATCGCCAACAACGCGATCAGCAATACCATTAAACGCCCGACCCAGACCAATTCTTTTTGTGAGGCATTTTTACGTAAAAAGGCTTTGTAGAAGTCTTCGGTCAAGGTACTTGAACAGACCAAGAGCTGACAGCTCAAGGTGCTCATCACTGCAGCCAAGATGGCCGCCAACACGATGCCGGCGATCCAAGGATTGAACAAGAGTTTGGTCAATTCCATAAACACGGTTTCTGGATTTTGAGTGACGGTGGCGGCCAGTTCTGGATGCACTTCAAAAAAGGCGATCCCGAAGAAACCTGCTGCAACAGCACCCCCGAGACATAGTGTCATCCAAGTCATGCCGATACGACGTGCATTGGGAATAGATTTGACCGAATCCGCTGCCATGAAGCGCACCAAGATATGCGGTTGACCAAAGTAGCCCAGCCCCCATGCCATCAAGGACAGGATCGCCACAGTACTTAAGTCAGAGAACAGCGACATGGCTTCAGGGCGTGCAGCCTCTAATGCAAGGCTGATCTGATCAAAGTCACCAATCGCTAAGATGGTCACGATCGGGGTGAGCAACAAGGCAAAAATCATCAATGTGGCTTGGATGGTATCGGTCCAACTGACCGCCAAGAATCCGCCGATAAAGACATAGCTGATGGTGGCCACAGCACTGATCCACAATGCCGTGCTATATGACCAGCCAAACATACTTTCAAATAAGCGTGCACCAGCCACCATGCCTGAAGCACAGTAGATCGCAAAGAAGATCAGGATCACACAGGCCGAAACGATACGTAAAATTTTGGAATGATCATTAAAACGATTGGAGAAATAATCTGGCAGGGTCAGGGCATTGTTTTGTACTTCGGTATGTACCCGTAGACGTCCAGCGACCAAGAGCCAGTTCAGCCATGCGCCGATGATCAAACCCACTGCGATCCACATTTCAGACAAGCCAGACAGGAAAATTGCCCCCGGCAAGCCCATCAGCAACCAACCACTCATGTCAGATGCGCCGGCAGACAGGGCAGTGACGAAACTGCCGAGGCGACGTCCACCCAAGATATAGTCTGAGAAATCCGAAGTTGCACGATATGCAAATAAGCCAATGATCACCATGGCAACGATATAAAACAGAAAGGTTATCAGGGTGGGGTTAAAGGCATTCATACGGCATCCAGCGTGGTCATGGTGA
>JASLIY010000154.1 GCA_030152675.1 Acinetobacter sp. | reverse complement strand
GATCAACCTGCCGATGCCAGTCTTCGGGTCTTTGTTGACAGCACCTATAATCGTTATGACAAAGCGGAGTATCAACCGCGGATTAAGGGCAAGATCGTACTGCCGACATTGAAACGCAAGTTTAGTGTGGTATTTGGTGATGACAGCTTGGATAACCAACTCGACAGCAGCGCCAATATTGAAAATGAAAATCCACTCAATCGTGCCGACAAGTCCTATGATCCACAGCGGGCACGTGAAGATAACAGCTCGATTGCCTTACGTTGGTCAGCGCTCTCAAAAAGCTTGCCCTTTGCTCTCGATACCGATCTCGGGATTCGTTCAAGGGATGATGTTTATGCACGGATTAAAGCAAAACGTGACTGGCCATTTGCCAATGACTTCAACCTGCATGCCGAGCAGATTTATCGTTATGGGCTCAAGAGTGAAAATTATCTGCGGACGAACTTAGAACTCAGCCATGCACGGCCCAACCATGCCATGATCTCCAATCAATTTAGCCTGACCTATGCCGATAAGCAGGATGATGATTTACTTTGGGATAACTATATCTTTCGCCAGCATCAGTTCTTTGAACACCACCGTTTTAACTATGGAGTGATGACTGCGGGTTTCTATGATCAGCAGGACTTACGCTTGAACAGTTGGGGCCCTTATACCTCTTGGCGGCAACCGGTTTGGCGGGAATGGTTGTTTGTTCAAGGTGACTTAAACTATCTCAATCAGCATCGTGAACATCGCTCACATACTCTCGGCGGCATGCTACGATTGGAGGCGTTGTTTTAGAACCAATAATGCAGCACTCATTATTTAAACTGACTTAAACACCGATACAGAAAACCACCACTAACTAAATAATAAAAATCCAACGTCTTTAACTGCCACAATAAAAAAACCGCGATATGTCATACAACATATCACGGCCTTGTTCACCAAACTTATATTTTAAATTCAGACCGTCGCTATTTAGACAGTCTTACTAAGATTGGTCAGCATGTAGCTTATTTTAATAATAAGCTGTTGATGCGTTTTAGATACTCTGCTGGATCTTCAGGAATCCCGCCTTCGGCAATCACCGCTTGGTCAAAGATCACATTGGCCAGATCATCAAACTGCGCTGAACCTTGTAATTTTTGCACCAATGGATGCTCAGGGTTGATCTCTAAGATCGGTTTGCTTTCAGGTACGGCTTGACCCGCTTGTTGTAACATACGAATCAACTGTGGTGACAAGTCGCCTTCGCTGGTGACCAAACATGCCGGAGAATCTACCAAACGCGTCGTAACACGCACTTCTTTGGTTTTGGCTTTGAGTGCATCAGAGAGTTGATCAACCACCGGTTTAAACTGTTCAGCTGCAGCTTCAAGCGCTTTCTTCTCTTCAGCATCCTGCAAGTCACCGAGGTCAACTGCACCTTTAGCGATGTTTTGCAGTGGCAAGCCGTCAAACTCATGTACGAAGTTCATCGCCCATTCATCCACACGATCAGCCATCAATAACACTTCGATGCCTTTCTTCTTGAACAACTCAAGTTGTGGTGAGTTTTTCGCAGCCATCAAGCTTTCAGCGGTCACATAGTAAATGGCTTTTTGGCCTTCTTTCATGCGGGCTTTGTAGTCAGCAAAAGAGGTGCTGACTTCATCGTTATTCGAGCTTGAATAACGTAGAAGCTTTAAAATACGCTCACGGTTATTGAAGTCTTCACCCAAACCTTCTTTGATCACTGAACCAAACTCAGTGTAGAACTGTTTGAACTTCTCTTGATCTTTTTCATCTTCAGACTTGGCCAAGCCATCGAGCATGGTCAAGATTCGACGCGTGTTACCTTCACGGATGGTTTTCACATCACGGCTTTCTTGCAACAACTCACGGCTTACGTTTAACGGCAAGTCAGCACTGTCGACAACACCTTGTACAAAGCGCAAGTAGTTTGGAATCAGATTGTCTGCATCATCCATGATAAACACGCGTTTCACATAGAGTTTGATCCCAGCTTTGGCATCGCGCGTAAAGATATCACTGGCGGCTTTGCTCGGCACATACAACAACTGCGTGTATTCTGTGCTGCCTTCAACACGGTTATGTGCCCACGTTAAAGGTGCTTCATAGTCGTGGCTTAAGTTTTTATAAAACTCAACGTATTGCTCTTCAGTGATCTCGTTCTTGTTGCGAGTCCAAAGTGCGCTAGCAGAGTTAATGGCTTCCCACTCATCTGTCAGCACCATTTGACCGCCTTTAGGCTCCTCGCCCTCAGCCACTTCTTCTTCCTGCCACACTTCTTTTTGCATTTCGATTGGCAAGCTGATGTGATCAGAATATTTATTGATGATGTGCTTCACTTTCTGCGCATCTAAATATTCAACGGCATCATCGCGCAAGTGCAAGATAATATCGGTACCACGGCTGTCTTTGTTGATTTGCTCAACTTCGAAATCACCGGTACCGCCACTGATCCAACGCACGCCAGTGGTCGCAGGCTCACCTGCACGGCGTGATTCAACGGTGATTTTTTCTGCAACGATAAAGCCCGAGTAAAAGCCTACACCGAATTGACCGATTAACTGCGCATCTGACTTTTGATCACCGGTCAGTTTAGACATAAAGTCTTTGGTGCCCGATTTAGCAATCGTACCGAGGTTATCGATCGCTTCTTGCTGGCTCAGACCGATCCCGTTGTCCGAAATGGTGATGGTTTTCGCTTCTTTGTCGAAGCTGACTCGAACATGTAGGTTCGGATCATTTTCATAAAACTCAGGATGGTTAATGCCTTCAAAACGTAATTTGTCACATGCATCCGAGGCATTCGAGATCAACTCACGTAAGAAAATTTCTGGATTAGAATAAAGTGAATGGGTTACTAAATGCAGTAGCTGGGCGACTTCAGCTTGGAAACTATGTTTTTGTGTGCTTTGCTCGCTCATGAATCACTCCTTAAGACGCTTAAATACTTTAAATAAAATAAAGATCAAATCTTTTTGAATGCTTATTGAATTGGAGTCCCGCAGCGCTTTTTCAATGCTGAAATGTCGTTTTTAGACAATTTTTTTTAATTTCGTCAGCTATTGGGGTGATTCTTTTATTTTTTAATCAGATTCATACTCGTATTTCAATACGAAAATAAAAAAAGCCTCAAGGTTTTACCCAAGAGGCTGAATGCGCTGTTTATCTTTTATTATTGTAAAGAACTATCTTTTTAATCCAAGATCAAATGATCTTAGAATTTATAGCTATAGCCCAATGTGTACACGATTGGGTTGATGTCTAGATCAAATTTTTGACCGCCAACATCTTCAGTTAAGCGTACTTCTGGACTGAGATCAGCATAACGTACGTCTAAGAACACACCCCAGTTTTTTGCATCAGCAGGTTGATAGTTAAAACCAAGCTGACCCGCAAAACCGTAGTCATTTTTGACTTTATCAACCACACCAGACTCATCCCATGCGATCAATGCGGTTGCACCTACACCGATATATGGGGTGAAACCTGTTGAGTTTTTAAAGTTATATTTTGCTGTAATTGTCGGTGGTAAATGTTTTAGTTTACCCACTTTATTGCCATCTAATAATGCATCTTGATTAAATGGCGCTGCGAGTAATAACTCAGCTGAAAATGGTGTTTCACCAAAAAAATATTCTACTGAAGGCGTAAAACTATATTCGTGATCTGCTTTAACTGTTCCAAGCTCAGTCGTCGTATCGCTCGTTGGAGATAATACACTCGCACCCATTTTAACTTGCCATGGACCTGCCATTGCTGTTGCAGAAGCTCCGAGTAGTGCAATCACCGCAATCTGTTTTAACATGTTTAAAGCCTCCAAGTTGAATATCTACAATGTAAAATTGATATATTGATTTATATTAAACACGATGTTAAATATTATGCAATATGTATTAAATTAATACTTTTTGTTTTATTTATAATACACTGATATATAGCGCTATTTATTTTAAACTGACTAAAAAGGTTGGTTTAAATCCCGAGCAATTCACTCAGGTATTATGATTATAAATCCCCCAAATTTCCATTATATAATGACTTAAAATTTAATTTTATTCCCCCAGTAGCTCCGTTATTTATTGCAAAAGCAACGATTAAACCAACCTAGCCACTTGGATTTAATTCAAGTCAAAATCACAGCTTAAAATATAAAAACCAAAGATAATAAAATAAAAAAGACTTTGATTATCACTGCGTTCATCTTTATAACTTATTATTAAATAAGTATTTTAGAAAATGCTGAACGCCTAACAATCAAAGCCTTTTAAAACGTTAAATCAAAATGCTATTTAAAGCACCATCGCTGCAATCCAACCAAAGATGAGCAACGGGATATTAAAGTGAATAAAGGTCGGGATCACACTGTCTTTCATGTGATCATGTTGACCATCCATATTTAAGCCCGAGGTCGGTCCGAGTGTCGAATCAGAGGCTGGAGAACCCGCATCGCCAAGTGCCGCAGCTGTCCCGATCAAGGCCACAGTCGCCATTGGACTAAAGCCAAACTGTAAGCACAGTGGCACGTAGATAATCGCCAAAATCGGCACAGTAGAGAACGATGAACCAATTCCCAGAGTAATCAGCAAACCAATGATCAGCATCAAAAATGCAGCCAAGCCTTTGCTATTGCCAATCCATTCCACCGATGCTTCCACCAAGGCAGGCACTTGGTTGGTCGCCTCAATCACGGCTGCAAAACCTTGTGCAGCAATCATGATAAAACCCACCAACGCCATCATGCGCATCCCAGTGATGATCACATCATCGGCTTCACGCCATTTAAAGATCCCGGCACAGCTCAGCACAGCCACTCCGACTAAGCCCGCTAAAATCATCGACTCAGAGTAAAGTTGTACTGCCAAAGTCGCCAAAATCGCAAAACCCGCCATCCACAAGGTAAAGGTCGCAATTTTCGGTGGACCGCTGTCCTGACCCGTGATCGTATCTCCAGAGATACTTTGGCTGGTGCCTTCAATTTTAAGATCTTGATAAATACGTGGTTGACGATAGCTAAAGAACAAGGCCACCATCAATCCAACAAACATGCCCGACACTGGAATCAACATCGCATGCGGCACTTGCTCGACTGGGATGCTAAAGCCATAGGCCTGACCAAAGGTATTGATGTTATGTGCCAAAATATCGTTCAGGAAGATCGCACCAAAACCCACCGGTACCAACATATAAGTACCGACTAAGCCAAATGTGATCAAACAGGTGATCATACGGCGGTCTAACTTCAGGTGATTGAAAACACTCAATAATGGCGGGATCAATACCGGAATAAAGGCGATATGCACTGGAATCAAGTTTTGCGAGCAGACTGCAGCCAGTGCAATCGTCACGAAAATAATATATTTCACGATGTTTTGAGATTTGGTATCGGCATCGCCTTTTAAAGCTTTGATCAGCTTATAGGCCAATAGATCAGGCAAACCTGAACGTGCCAAAGCCAAAGCAAATGCACCCAACACCCCATAGGACAACGCGATCTTGGCGCCCTTTCCTAACCCCTGATTGAAGGCATCCATGGTGCCTTGCAACCCTAAACCAGCCATGAGACCACCCACTACCGCACCCGTGATCAGCGCAAATACC
>JASLIY010000152.1 GCA_030152675.1 Acinetobacter sp. | reverse complement strand
TTACGCACTTCAAAACGATCCCCGCCGATCACATCCGCAAAATAATCACTCAGTTGCAACTGATCCAAAATCTTACGTGCAGGTAACTCAGGCTTATTGGTCACGCAGACCAAAGTCTTGTGATTGGCTTTGCCCCATTGTAAAAATGCTTCAACACCATGGAAAATTTTGGTTTCCACACAAGGATCAGCATTATAAATTTTTAAAAAGGTACTCAGTAATTGCTGCTGCAATTCAGGCTGCACCTCACCTTTAAGGTATTGCAAGGTACTTTGACAGAACAAAGCTGTGCCTTTACCGATCCAAACGCGAACCTGTGCCTCTGTAACACTCGGCAAGCCTAACTCCGCCAAACTCAAATTCATCGCGCGGTAAAGGTCAAATGCTGAATCGACCAAAGTCCCATCCAAATCAAATAAAATGACCTGTCGTTGTGCTAGTTTCGCAATCGCCATGAATTTCCCCCTTGATCCAACATAAAAATAAAGGCATGCGTTTGCATACCTTCACATTGCACGATTGACGCAGACACTCAGATTCATCAACCGTCTCTTGGTTTTATACACACTTATTTCAAAAATAACCACGCCATGATCGCTAAAATCACCAACACAATGATTGAGATCAAGCCCACTGAAGCATTCTTTTTCTCTTCAAG
Organism: Acinetobacter sp.; assembly: GCA_030152675.1. GTDB lineage: Bacteria > Pseudomonadota > Gammaproteobacteria > Pseudomonadales > Moraxellaceae > Acinetobacter. Next base: position 8,440 of record JASLIY010000152.1, on the reverse strand, counting down.
ATCTGGCGTTGCAGTTTTTGGCGCAACCTGAGACGGTACTGATTCGGCTGCTGCTTTTTCTGCCAATTCACGATTTTCTGGAATCGGCGCAGGCTTTGGAATCGCCACATGCGCAGGTGTACCCTCTTTGCTGAGTTCAGTACCCGCAGCACGCTCAGCCACATCCGGCATACCTTGTTCACTCATCTGCTGAGCTGCACTGGTTTGCGCAGGGGCGGATTCCGGCTCAGCCACCTCAACAGCCACTTTGGCCACAGGCTCGACAACTTCGGCTTTGGCCTCAGCGACAGGCTCAACCGCAGCAGGCTGAACAACTTCTGGCTCAGGTGCGGGATCGACCACTTCGACAACTGGCTCAGGATCATTGAGATGCTCTGAACACGCAACGGCTTCGGAAGGTTGAGCAATCTGCTGCTCTGCCTGTGCTGTCACCGAGCTTGCTTCAGCAGACATGAGATTCACTTCAGCTTGCTCAAACATCACCACAAACGGTAAAGTCGCAAAAGCAACGGTATCGCCATCTTGCAATAAAGTTTCCTCAGCAATACGCATATTGTTGACGAAGGTGCCATTGGAAGAGTTCAAGTCTTTTAAGTAAAGTGCTTGATCTTTCAGCAAAAAAGCGGCATGTCGGCGAGAGATTTCGCCAAATTGCAACACAATATCTGCATCTTGATGCCGACCAACCAACATATCCCGATCAATCAGAATATCTTGCCCACCCAATTCGCTATTAATCGCTTGTATTTTCCAAGTCATGATGATTTTCTCATTCTAGTTCGCGCTCAGTTTAGCATGACCAACCGACCAGATTAAATCGCCCCACCTCACGACCACACCCTTTTAAGGTGTGGCACGGATGGTCGTGGTGGTCACGGTATTTTTGGTTTTTTGCACCTCTTGATGTGGCTGCGGCCGCGCTGGTGGCACCGTCTGCTGCTGAATCACAGGCTCAATCGCAACCGGTGTTGTCACCGCAGCAGGCGCTTGCGCACCCCCCGAAGGCACTTGTTGATAAGTCGTCGGCTGCTTCGGCGTCACGGCTTGAGGCGTTATCGGCTTGGTTTGAATCGGGAGTCGCTGCTGATAAACATCTTCCATCTTCTCAGGAAGTTTTGAGAAGCTACCATCTTTATCCATCGCCAACTGCAAGCTATATAACTGATCATAGCGCTGCTGTCCGATCTTACGCATGTTCTCATTATCCCCGACAATGGTCGGATGAATGAAGACCAATAGATTGCGTTTTTCTGCTGACTTATTGTCAGAGCGGAACAAACGCCCCACCCCAGGAATCGCACCTAAAAATGGCACTGACTCACGACCACTGGCCGAATTGTCTTCAATCAAACCTCCCAAAACCACTGTTTCACCATGATCTGCGATCACCGAAGTCTTGATTGCACGCTTACTGGTGACCAAGTCTGTGGCCTGACCTTTATTGGCCTGTACCGCAGAAACCTCTTGCTCAACCTCCAAGCGTACCGATCCACCCTCACCAATATGTGGAATAACTTTCAGCGTCACCCCGACGTCTTTACGTTCCACCGTCGTATAAGGATTGACCCCAGTCGCACCTGAAGTCACTGAGCCAGTAATAAAAGGGACGTTCTGCCCCACCACGATATAAGCTTCTTCGTTATCCATGGTCACAATCGATGGCGTCGAAAGTAAGTTGGATTTGGTATTGGATTTCAATGCTTGGATCAATGCGCCATACAGTTCGCGTGAACCATTGGCACCTTCACGATAATGACCAACACCAATCGCTGAACCCACCCTGTTGCCACTGCCTTGCATCGCGGCACCCGCTCCGGCCGAACCACCCTTCAAAAACCCAGCAGCCAAATCCACCAAACTGGTGCCGACATTGGAGAAGTTAATCAATCCAATACCATTGCTGAGATTACCCAAAGCCCACTGTACGCCCAACTGATCGGCATCACTGCCTGCCACCTCGATAATCGCAGCTTCAATCATGACTTGCTGACGTCGCACATCAAGCTGTTGTATCGCAGCATCAATTTCACGCATCAATTGCGGCTCAGCTTTGACCACCAAGGCATTTTGACTGCTATCGGCAATGATACTGACGCCATTGGCATTAAAGCTGGTGACATTGTTTTGATTATTTCGATTTGATCCACCTAAGTTGATGCCAGGGGTTGAGATACTGGATGAGCCACTTGAACTTGATCCAGAATTGCTGTTATTGCCGATCAAATTATTAATATTGTTCTGACCCGAGCTCTGTCCACCCGAGCTGCTATCGCCATTATTTTCGACCGCTTGACCTGTGACCAAACCTTGTAAAATTTTAGAGAGATTGTCTGCGCTGGCATAACGCAACTTATACACCTTCAAGCCACCCAGTCGATCTGCAGAGGGAACATCTAGCATTTCAATCATCTGACGTAGGCGTTTGCGTGAACCGGTATCACCTTTGATCACGATACGGTTGGTGCGGGGATCTGCAACCAAGCGTACCCGAGAACCCGCCATATCTTTTGATGCACCTGTCGCAGACATGGTTTCTAACAGGCCAATAATCTCTTCAGCCTGACTCGACTGTAAGGTAATGGCTTCGATATCGTTTTGACCAGTGCCATCGAGATTACGAATAATCGTTTCAAGCTGATAAATATTGCTGGCGCGATCTGAAATAATCAGCGCATTGGTGCCTTGTACCGCGGCCAAATGTGCAAACTGTGGCATCAATGGGCGAATGGCTGGAATCAAATCATTGGGGTTGGTGTTTTCAAGCCAGATGACCCGAGTGACCACTTGATCGCCTTGGGCGCGATTTCGTGCATCATAAGGTACACCTGAGTTTTTGACATTACTGTCTGGCACCAAGCGAATGGTATTGCCTGACGGTACAGCGACCACACCATTGACATTCAGCACGCCCAAGAACAGGTCGTAGACTTCATTTTTATTCAGTGCTTTATTGGATATAACGGTGACATTGCCACGCACACGTGGATCGACTGCAAAATTTTTACCTGTAATATCTGCAACTTCATTAATAAATGCCGTCAAATCAGCATCACGCAAGTTAATTTTCCATGTTTGCGCATGTACAGATGTGGCCATTGCCGCCATGATCGGCGCTGCTGCAACCACTGCCCATAATGAACGATGTTGATTCAAAAAAGCCATAACGTATTGTTTATCCTAATTCTATTCGTGACTCAAGCACTTACAAACTTTGCTGAATGGTCATCGTTTGATCACCACGCTTAATTTCAATTTTTACTTTTCCTTCACGCTTGGCCTGTTCTAACAGTTGCGCATCATTTTGTCCTTGACCGACACTTTGACCATTCAATGACATAATGCGATCACCTGGACGTAAACCCAATTTACTGCGTAATGCGGTAGGCGTTTGATCTGTCACCTCATAGCCCTCACCACCTGCGGTATTCACGCCCATTTTTTTTAAATATTCTTCCCGATCCTCACCGATCTGCTCAATGGCCTGCCCCAAAACACTTTGTTGGGTTTGCGCTTGTTCAGCTGGCGCGGCATGATTCATGGGTGCAGTGTTATTCTGCTGCGGCTCTAAAGGCTGATATAAATTTTCAATGCCGTTAAATTTTAACTCACGGGTACTGCCATTATTTTGTTTCAGCAACACGTGATTCCAATGCACTTCTGCCAACTGATAAGAACTTCCTTCAATCATCTGTCCGACCACATAACGCTCAGCCGTTTCATTGACCTTGATCACAGCAGAAGATAAACGACTTGGCTGTGCCACCATGACGCCTTGTAACTGCATGGGAAGACTGTCATTGGCCTGCGTTGCCGTTGAACCCGCCTCATAGAACAAAGAAAAACTGGAGATATTTGGCACTTGCGTTTGCTTTGAGCCCAGCACGACTTGTTCTGGTTGGATCACTTGCGGCGGTGCAAGCAACCACCAGAAGATTGATGCCAGCTTCCAACACAAGGCCAAGATCAGGACAAACAAGATCAAGGGTGAAACTCGATCGATGCGAGACCATTGAATGTTATTGAGTTGTGCTCTGATGCTCATGCGATGTCACTCATTTTTTACCCACCACACTGCGATCATTTGATTTCAACACTGATGTTTCTAGATCCATATTAGAATCCACCCTGAAGCAAAGGTTGTCGTGTCGTTATCACGTACGTATCCAATCCTGCTTTACCCTCATAAGAAGGGACATTGAGCAGCATGCGCTGCGTCAACTGCACATCGAGCATCATATTTTGATCGAGTACTAAATTTGCCATTTTTTGGCTGCGCTGATCTTGAATATCAAATTGCAATTTACCGGCATCATCTTTTAACGTTGCTTTGAGTGATGGAATGTTCATACGATCTTGTCGATCTGAAAACATATAAATCAACTCACCACCCCCCCATTGCAAACCACCTTCTGCTTGGCTAAAGCCAGTGTCTTTTTTGTAATTCATCTGCACATCATTGAGTTGAATCAGATTGGCCGGCCACTGCCAGTTCACTAGTGTTTTCAAGGTGTCTGGTGCAATCTTACCTTCAAGTTTACGCACCATGATTTTATTGCCGAAACCATAGCCGACGATTGACTTTAATTGTGTCGCGCCACTTTGAACTTCAATATCAGCACCTAAACGTAGTAAAACCAGATCTAAGGGACGGGTCTTCCACGCCACAGCACCTTTTAATTCACCTTTGCGCCAATCTGCTTGTCCTTGCCAAATATTGCCACTGACATTTTGTAATACTTGATTATCTTTATAGAACTTAGAAATAAGCCAAGTGGCCGGAATCTGGAGCAGCACAAAAATCAAAAAAGCAAAGACAGCAATCAACCACCACGTCAAATGTTTTGATTTCTTCTTCATCAAACTATAACCATCTTATTCATTTAGTTGTCCATGCAATATTGTGCTTTTTGAATATACATGATCCAACATATTTTCACATAATCAATTCGACTATCGCGACGCTTGATTCAAGTGAAATAAATCTCTGTATATAAAAAAACCAAGCATATAGGCTTGGTTTTTTTATATTCTAAAAGGCTTGAATGACAAATTGATGAAATTAGATCAAGAAGTCTTCCAATTTGGCGCCTTTTTCAATTTCAGCAACTAACCAACGCGGTTGCTTACCACGACCCGTCCAAGTTTCTGTTGGATTGTTGGTATTGCGATAACGTGGCTCAACAGCTTTACGCGTTGTTTTTTTGCGTTTCTGTGCGCCATATTCAATAAATTGTTCAAGGCTTAAACCGGTGGTTTCAGCAATTGCAATAATTTGATTATACGCATCTTCAACCGCTTGATCTTTTTTTGATTCAATTAATGCTTCTGCTTCTGCAGTTAAACGCTTTAATTCCTCAACTGAAAGTTTACTAATATCTGGCATCATACTCACTCCGTAAAAATTAAATAATTATTCTTTGAATAATAACATCGCAATCATATTTTTATTAAACAGACTAATCAATAGTGATGGGCTATTTAAATACATATTCCAACAAAAAAATTTGTATATGCTTAAGCCTGATTATCCTTTGAATTTAAATCATGCTGAACGGAGAGCTCTAAACCTATAATACTTTTTCGTATCTGTTCTGGAATTAATGCTTTTTTCATTTCAACCTTATCGACACAAACAATAACAGCTTCTGCTGTTGCCACCACATGCTGCAATTGTTCGCTATACAAGACGTAATGCATACGCATTGCACTGTCGCGCATCTCCTCAACGCGAACCGCGACTTTCAACCGATCAGGATAAAATACGGGTTTTAAATATTTGCATTGATTTGAAGCGACAAGAGGTAATACGTTTTCTGCAAAAATATTTAATCGATCAAAATAGGCAATACGTGCACTTTCAATATAGCGATAATAGATCACATTATTAACATGTCCGAATGCATCCATATCTCCCCAAGCGACCACTTGCTCATGGATGACTGGATAATTACTTAATATACTCATTCCCAATCTCATATTTTGAATTTCATGAATTTTACATCATTTTCAAATACTAAATTTAACTGTTTAATTAAATCCTCTTGATCTTTCAATGTCGATTTAATTCGCAAATAGCTCATCAAAACATTATTCGGGTAAAGTATTAACAACTCTTCAGCTTCATCTTGTCTTTGTGTTGCGGTATATATATGCCATTTTGCAAAACTCAAAACAGGCATACTTGGATATTTCACTTCTAGGGTTTGAATATATTGTTCAATCAAAAAGTAATCAGGTTCTGATTTTAATAATTGCTGTTGAAACCATAAATTAAATACCTCTTGATCAAATCTAAGCTCAAGTAAATGTAATGCTAGTTTCTCATGCACTTCAGACATTTCGTTTAATCGCGACAGTATTTTCAACCAAAGCACTTGAATTTCAAATACTAATGATCTAATTACAGTTTCATTCTCATGGTAGTGTCGTTTTAATTGCTGCAGTGCTTCCTCATCAGCTTGATCAAATTGAATTAACATTTTTGTTAACCAAGCTTGCATTGCCTCTGTTCTCAGCATGGTCGTTGCACGACTGGCCTGCAAATAGAGCCATGGAAACTCCAAAGCAAACGCTGCCCAAAGTTCAGCCAGACGTGTTTGGTAGGCTTGGTTGATCTGACTTAACCACGGCGATAGTTGATGACCATTTAAAAACTCTAAATGTGTTAAAGCCTGCTGCGCATCTTGTTGCGCCAAGTAAATCTCGATGCGTTGAATTTCTGCCAATTCAAATGCCGCTGCGGGCGCTTCATCTAAGATCGATAAAGCCTGTGAATATTGCTGTTGTTTAAAGAGGAGGTGTGCTTGCACAATCTGTTTTAATAAACCGGATTGATTAAAAACCTGTTCGATAAATGCTTGCTGTTCTTCATCGCCATGCAAAATCCAAATCAAGCCCAACTGTTCATAAGGATGCAAAGCATCAAAGTTCAGCACATGTTGTTGCTTACGACGCGCTTTGGCCAAATAATATTGCAATCCAATCCAAGCGACATGCAATATAAAGCTGAGCAGAATACTGACAAAGACCAAAACCCAAACATTGGATTGTATTTGCACGCCTCGCCACAGCATATAGACATAACCTGCGCCAGGCTCATAGCTCAATACACTCAGCACAGCCACCACAATCAAACTCAGCAAGACATATAACAGCAGCAGTTTTTTCATAAATTTATCCTAATATCTCACGCGTTTTGAGCTTCGGAATCGGGACTACTGGCTTTTGTTTAATATGAATCAATTGCTGCTTAATACGCTGACTCTCAGCATCAGGCAACATATCAAACTGTTCAATAATGGCATTCAACATATTTTGACAGCTTTGGTATTCACCACGTAGCAATGCCTGCTGCGCAATTAATATACGCAACTGCACTTCTTTTAAAATCAGTACACGATGATTTAAATGCACATCCGGCTGACTCACGCGCTCCACCTGCAACCATCTTTGCCAAAAATAATCAGGCTGGATTTTGGCTGGGCTCAGTTGTGGATGATTGAGTTCCTGTTGAATACGTTGATCCAGCTGTTGCAGTAGTTGGGAAAAGCGTTGCTGTTGCGTGTGCTGCGTCGCCACATACTGTTGAATATTTTGTTGATCTTGCGACAAAGTCTGCAGCAAACTCTGTTTTAACGACTCTGCAATTTCATAGCCTTGTATATTTTGTTTTAAGGCATTCATTTTTTCTAATGCATATACAAATTGTTGCTGCGCCAAAGCGAATTGAATCAACTCCAATTGTTGTTGAATCAACATAATTGGATTTAAGCCCATTTGTGATGAATGATTGTCTTTTTCTTTGTTTTTTAAAGCGCTAGATGCTGCAGTATCTTCGCTTGGACTCGTCCGTTGCAAAGCCACAACTTGATCATTGAGATTGTCATTGCGCTGCTGACTATGTAACAGGGTTTGTTGTTGCTCACTCATCTGCTTAGACAGCAAATAGAAGTCATAACTAAGCTTGGCAAGCCAAGCCAAAATGACGATAGAAAGTATATAAATAAACTTTTTCATAATGGATTTTGCAACTGTTGCAGGGTCTGCAGCACAGTATGTTCACCTAAGTTAGTCAGTTGAGTGATATTAAAATTAAGTTTTCGAGCGTTTTTATCATGTTGCAAAATTTGATACAACCTTGTGCCCAACACCAAATAATGCCCTTGTTCTAATACATCAGGATGAAACTGACATAGTTCAAGCCAGTTTTTCCAACTGGCCTCACTACTAATACACATCCAAAAAGGCCGTGGCAACTGTGGTTGTGACCCGCTCTTGAGCACTGCCAGTAGCTGTTGAAATTGTTTCGGTGTCGAGATCGGGCAAGCGCGTTGATAAAGTTTAACATTCAAGACCTGAATATTGCGCTGCAAACATTGCTGCATCATAAATTGCCGTCCGCCCACACCGCGCCAGAATGCAATCTGAGTTAAATCAGTTC
>JASLIY010000113.1 GCA_030152675.1 Acinetobacter sp. | reverse complement strand
GTCCGGTGTTAAATCCACCTGTATACGCTGTTCAATATTTTCGGGATTTAAATTTAAGTGTTTTTCATGTTGAAGCTTGGACATATTATTCTCAAAGTTTTATTGCAACTCCCCCTACACAGGTTTGGGCGAGTCACCACGTTTTCATTTTGCAAATGAGTTTAACCTATAATAAATTTATTTAAAAACAAGCAACTTTTTAAAATCAGTCGCCCCTCATATTTGAATTCACCCACTTTGCTCCGAACTCAGACAACAACAGCAAAGACAACAGTCATCCACAAAATAAAAAAAAGCACCCTTTCGGGTGCGGAGCATGGAACGGGTATTGCGCGACTGCCGTGCGAATATTTTTATTTTGAGCGGCGTGATAGACGAGAGACTCGACAAAATAAGCTCTATTGTTTAGCTGGCTTTGATCAGCGCCTCAAACTTCGCCACTTCTTGCTGCTTCAACAAATTGCGTTGAATCTTGCCGCTGGTGGTTTTCGGTAGCTGTTCAACAAATTCAATTTCACGTGGATAAGCATGTTTGGATAAACGTGCACGAACATAGTCCTGCAATTTAAGTTTTAAAGCATCTGAGGTTTCAATCTGAGATTTGAGCACCACAAAGGCTTTGACCAACTCGGTACGTTCAGGATCAGGCTTACCAATCACTGCAGATTCAAGTACTTCCGCGCATTCAAGCAAGGTACTCTCCACATCAAAAGGACCGACGCGATAGCCTGACGTTGTAATGACATCGTCAGCACGACCAACAAAATCAATGCCGCCAAATTCATTCAGTTGTACGGTATCACCGGTTAAATAATACTGCCCCATAAAGGACTTGCGATCATTGCCACCGTAGCCGACAAACCAAAATAGCGGCGAGGCAGCACAGTCGATTGCCAAGGTGCCAATGCTGCCCGGTGGCAACTCTTGATATTGCTCATCCAGCACACAAAAACGATGACCCGGAATGGCATAACCCGCAGAACCAACTTTTTTCGGATGTTCCAAAGCATGATGATTGGCAATCACCATCCCCAATTCAGTTTGGCCATACTGATCATAAATATTGACATCAAGATCATGTTTAAACCAATGGATCACTTCCGGCGTCAACGGCTCACCAGCACTGCTGACCACACGCAGATGCGCTTTGATCGCAAGATCAAACTTTTCTTTATAGCCAAAGAACATCCGAAACGCCGTCGGTGAACCGGTGAGATTGCTGACGCGATATTTTTGAATGATTTCAACTGCGCGATCGACGCTAAAACCACACTCATCCATGATGATACTGTGACCCAAGCTCAACGGCCCAGTGATGCCATAATACAAACCATAGGCCCAACCGGGATCAGCCAAATTCCAAAATGAATCTTCAGCACGCAGATCTACTGCATGGGTCATATAGCCCTTAAAGGCCAACATGGCACGCAATGCCACTGGAACAGACTTGGCTAAGCCGGTGGTGCCCGAAGTAAACATCATTAAAAATGCATCATCAAAACCACGCATCACGGGTTCAAACTGACTAGGTTGTGTCTGGATCTGTGCCCAAAAATCAGCATGTGTCGCCTTAGCAGGATCAGGTTGAACCACCAAGATATGCGGGCAAGCCACGGTATCGAGTTTTGGCAGTTGCTCAGCATTGGTGACAATCATTTTGGTCTGTGCCGTGCTGATCCGATGCTCAATGGATTTGGATTCGAAGGCGGTAAACAAGGGCTGATACACGGCGCCCATACGCCATGTGGCCAAAATCGTGATCAGCAACTCTGGCGTACGCGGCAATAATCCCGCGATGCAATCCCCGACTTGAATACCCTGAGCTTGAAAATAATGTGCCAATTGACCGGAAGCCTGATCAAGTTGCTCAAAAGTCCAGACTTCAGACGCACCCTGCTTGCCTTCCCATAACAACGCAGTTTGATGACTGCCGACATAGCGTGCGCAGCATTCCACATAGGCATTCACGGCATCTGGCTGGCCAACAAGTAACTGATCAATCAGTGCTTCATAATTAAATTCTTGATATGCCTGTTCAAGTGTCTTCATGACAACAACCTTCATCCTGTATTGGGTCGACTTAAGATCTTCAAAACGTCAAAGATCAAATCCTTAGCCTATTTTAATATTGTCTTTTGCATCGTTCAGACCCTATACCGAGTCTGATCTGTTCATTCATTGAACGCGATTGCAGTGCTTAGCTAACCATGTCATGCATGACAGTTCAATTTCCAAATACCGCAACTGAATTGCAGTTTTTGAACACTCGCCAGCTTTTTGCGCTGCGCTGATTCGCACTCAACAGGCGCAGCGCAGCACATGCAACATACCTCGCGCTTAGCCTTGCACTTAGCCTTGAGTCACCTCACGCGCAATGACCAAGCGTTGAATATCCGAAGCACCTTCATAGATCTGACTAACACGCACATCACGATAAATCCGCTCAACTGGGAAATCCGACACATAGCCATAGCCACCATGAATTTGAATCGCATCTGAACAGACTCGCTCAGCCATGGTCGAGGCAAATAACTTGGCCATAGACGCTTCTTTCAAACAGCGTTGACCCGCATCTTTTAATGCTGCGGCATGAAAAACCAATTGGCGCGCTGCCTCAATTTGCGTGGCCATATCAGCCAAGCGGAAAGCCACAGCTTGGTGTTGCACGATTTCCACCCCAAACGCTTTACGTTGATTGGCATATTCCACCGCAGCATCGAGGGCTGCACGCGCCATCCCCACAGACTGTGCCGCGATCCCGATACGTCCAGATTCGAGATTGGAAAGTGCGATTTTATAGCCCTCACCTTCAGCACCCAGCATGTTTTCAGCAGGAATACGGCACTGATCTAAAATAATCGTCGCCGTATCAGAACAATGCTGCCCCATTTTCTCTTCAAGATTGGAGACGATATAACCCTCATTCTCCGTCGGCACCAAGAAACAAGAAATACCCCGCTTACCAGCACTTGGATCGGTAATCGCAAAGACCAAGGCGATCTGTGCATGTTTACCCGTGGTGATAAATTGCTTGGTGCCGCTGAGCACCCAATCATCGCCATCTTTCACTGCACGACAACGTAATGCCCCCGCATCTGAACCCGCCTCAGGTTCAGTCAGACAGAAACATCCGAGCCATTCTCCTGTCGCCAGTTGCTTGAGATAGCGTTGCTTTTGTTGCTCAGTGCCATATTTGAGTAAAATCCCACAGGGCAAGGAGTTCTGAACACTGACGATGGTCGAGATCGCGCCATCACCGGCCGCAATCTCCTCGATCGCAATCACCAAAGCGGTATAGTCCAAGCCCGCACCGCCCCATTCCGTCGGCACGGTCATGCCCAAAGCGCCCAACTCACCCAGTTGTTTCAATTCTTGAGCGGGAAATTCATGACTTTTATCGCGCGCTGCGGCAGTCGGCTTGAGCGTATTTTGCGAAAAATCTCGCATCATGTCGCGAATCATGCATTGTTCATCATTTAAAATCATGGCTGATCTCACTTCCTTGTTGGCTGGATTACGCTGCTGAGGGGAATTACAGACAGCACAGCATTGGCGCTGCTGTGCTGCGGTTAACTAGAGTGGAGTGGATTATTTTGCGGCCATACGAATCGCGCCATCAAGACGGATCACTTCGCCATTTAAATAGCCATTTTCACAAATATGCCCCACCAACTGCGCAAACTCTTCTGGCTTGGCCAAACGTGCTGGGAATGGCACCATTTCACCCAAAGCATCTTGTACGTTTTGCGGCATCCCTTTTAACATCGGGGTTTCCATGATGCCCGGTGCAATGGTCATGACACGGATCGCATGCTGCGCCAACTCACGAGCCAGCGGTAAAGTCATCGCCACCACCGCACCTTTCGATGCCGCATAGGCCGCCTGCCCGATTTGACCATCATAAGCCGCCACCGATGCTGTATTTACGATCACACCGCGCTCAGTTTCATTGCTGTCGATCTCATATTTAGCCATCAGTTCTGTCGCAAAGCGCAACATATTAAAGCTGCCGCTGACATTGATATCGAGGACTTTTTGGAACATCGCCAGATCATGCAAACCTTTACGCCCCACCACTTTGGCAGATGGCGCAATACCAGCACAGTTAATCAAGCCATTGAGTTGACCGTAGTCTTGATCCAACTGTTGAAAAAATGCAGCGACTTGGCTTTCATTGGTCACATCTAGTTGTACAAACTGGCTATTTTCGCCCAAGCGCTGTTGTTGTGCTTGCCCCAGTTCTTGGTTCATATCGACCATGATCACACGTGCACCTTGTGCATGTAGATGGCTTGCGGTGGCTGCCCCCAAACCCGATGCTCCACCAGTAATCACAAACACTTTTCCCTGAATTTTCATATTTTATTCCTTTTGCAGATGCTGTCACGGAGCTAACTCAGTGCTGAGTTAATCAAATCAATCTTATTCAAATGTCAATAGACCCTAATGTGCAGAGTAAACACAGTCAAGATTGAGTACAATTTCCAAAACTTGCATCACACATGATGTTTTTGGACAATTGCAGAGTGAATCAACCCAGCATGCTCGTAGATTTCAATAGCCCACAGCCTCAATACAGCAAAGGCAGTATTTCCATTGCATTGGTTCGGGAGGCGCTCAGCGCGGCAGAACAGCAAGGCTTAGACACTGCGCTGATCTTACACAAGGCCGGGATTGCCGCAGAGTTGCTACATGCCAGTAAAGCACGTGTCACCGTGAGTGCCTATGCACAACTGTGGATCGTACTGGCAGAGCATATGAATGATGAATTCTTTGGGATGGACAGCCATCCGATGCGCCGTGGCAGTTATCTGCTGCTGTCACAACTGGTGATGAGTGCCGAGACTTTGGCACAGGCACTACATCGCACGCTCAAGTTTCTCAATGCGCTGCTGGATGATATTCACAGTGACTATGTGATCGTCGGTGATCAGGTTGAACTAATCTTGCAAGATCGTGCTCATCCCAAACGCATGTTTTGCTATGCCACCTATTTGATGCTGATCCATGGCCTGCTGTGTTGGCTGGCGGGGCAACGTATTGTGTTAAATCAGATCCAACTCAAATGCCATCCGCCCTTGGATGATCAAGATTATCGGGTCCGCTTTTGTGACAACATCCACTATCAAGCGGCTGAAAATCGTATCTGCTTTGATGCTGACTACCTACAGATCAAGATCAAACAAGATCGACAAAGTTGGTATGCATTTATGCAGCATACGCCTCACAACCTCTTGATCCGCTTTAAAAACCCCAATGCTTTAAGCACCCGTATCCGTAAGCATTTGATGCAGGTACACCCTGCGCAGTGGCTGGAGCTCAATGAACTGGCACAACGCCTAAATATCTCAGAAGCGACCATTCAGCGGCGCCTCAAACAAGAAGGCGTCAGCTATCAACAACTCAAAAACGATATTCGCCGTGATACTGCGATTGAATTACTGAACAGCAGCCAACAGTCTCTTCAAGACATCTCAGATGCCCTGAACTTTCAAGATCCTAGTGCCTTTCACCGCGCCTTTAAAAAATGGACTGGCGTTAGCCCGGGGGCTTATCGTAATTTGAATGAGGCTGAGGGCGAGTCCAGTTTTAATGCGGATTACGGCGGCATACCTGAGACCAAGCTCAATCGCCGCCGAATTTCAAAATTACAGGGTTAGGGTTTCAGGATCGAACAACTGCAACGTCAGTGGCTGGATCGTTACAGCGCTAGTACTGGCGGCACTTGTGGTGGTTTGATCCGCTGGAAGCTCGTACTTATCGAGCATCGAGGGGTTGGATGGATATTTTTGACCATCAAACTGCATCAACACCTGCCCGGTACCGCGGGTATAAACCGAGAAATCACGCCAACCGTGCTGGCTGGATGAAAGTAGGTAGATCGGTGTATCCGTCACTGTTGATTTACTGACCAGTTGATAGCTGTGATCTGCTGAGCCCTTGAGAACCAAGAGTGTACATCCGCCTGAACCGCACCAATCTTGGCTCTGTAGCAAGACCAATGCGTCCTGAGTGCCATCTTGATTTAGGTCGACGGACGCATAGGAAAACCGAGTCTGATCTTGAGTAAACTGTTGCACTGCTGTGCTGAGTTGTGCCAATTGCTGAGCCTGTAATGCCTGCGGTTGTGCGCTGCCGTCGGCTGCGGAGGAATGCGTGTGTGGTTGTGCTGGCGGTTCGACATGAGGACTGCATGCAGAAATTGCTAGACCTAAACTGCTCCAGATGCATAAGTGTTTGATCATGTTCTACGCTCTACGTTTTCAGAAAATTTAAATGACATATCTACAAGATACGCAAATAGTTTATAAAAACACCTTCATAAAACATAGAGATATTTAATTCAACCGGTATATTTTAGCCAGCATTTCTTCCTTCATATCCAAGCAGTGGATCTCAAAAACAAACATTTCTTCCTCCATATCCACCAATCAATAGATCTCAAAAACAGACATTTCTTCCTTCATATCCAATCAATAGATCTCAAAAACAAACATTTCTTCCTTCATATCCAATCAATAGATCTCAAAAACAAAAAAGCCCTCGATCCAAAGAGGGCTTGAGCTACGGGGCTGGGTTGAGAAACTAATGCTGAGGATCAATCACAGGCTTGGTTTTAAACTGTGTTTTAGGACGTCGTATGGCCAGATGATTGAACAAGATATTCAGTACAATTGCCATGATACAAGTCGCGCTAATCCCAGAATGGAACAAGGTTTGCACCCAAGTCGGGAAATTGGCATAGAAACCATGATCAATCATCGGGATCATGCCCACGCCGATCGAGGTCGCCACAATCACCAGATTCTTTTGCTGATTGAAATCCACCTTGGATAAGG
>JASLIY010000250.1 GCA_030152675.1 Acinetobacter sp. | reverse complement strand
GAAGGTCTAATATTGAATGACTGCATCTAACGAGGCAAGTCCCCCCCAGCATGTTGCCATCATCATGGATGGCAACAATCGTTTTGCCAAAAAAAGACAGCTTGATAAAGGTGCTGGACATCGCGAAGGGAAAAATGTTCTAGATCCAATCGTAGAGCATTGCCGCAAATTAAATATAAAAGCACTGACGATATTTGCATTTTCAAGTGAAAACTGGAATCGTCCGCAGTATGAAGTGGATCTGTTGATGCAACTTCTGGCTGAAACGATTCGTGAACAAATCCCCCGCATGGAACAGTTTCAAATCGCTTTGAGATTCATTGGTGATCGTACGCGATTATCTCCTGAATTGTGTGATTTGATTGACGATGCGGAGCAAAAAACCAGACAGTTTGGTGAAATGACTTTGACCATTGCTGTGAGTTATGGTGGAATGTGGGATATTGCAAATACAGCACAAAATATTGCAAAAATGGTGAAATTTCAAAATCTTGATATTGCACAAATCGATGAACGTTTTTTTGGGCAGCAGATTAGCCTCGGGGATTTACCTCCTGTAGATTTGCTCATTCGAACCGGTGGCGATTTACGTTTGTCCAACTTTTTATTGTGGCAAACTGCATATGCAGAACTTTATTTCACTCAAACATTGTGGCCTGAATTTACTGTCAACGAGTTTGATCGCGCAATTGATGTGTTTTTATCGCGTGAGCGTCGTTTTGGTAAAACTTCAGAGCAAATTCAACAAGCAAATATAGAGAAATAATAATGTTAGAGCGGATCATCACCGCATTGGTGCTCGTTGCAGTGGTACTCAGTTGTATGTTTGCAACAACCGCTCAGTTCCCGATGTTGGCATTAATGACCTTAGCATCGGCAGTCGCTGGTTATGAGTGGTTTAAACTCATGCCAAGCCAAAGCCCAAATGCCAATAAATTGAAAGCCGCAGGTTTTGGTCTGTTGAGTGCTTTATTTTCTTCTTTAGCATTATATTTTGGTGAGATGGCGATTTTATTATGGATTGCATCCATTTTAACTTGGCTGATCAGTATCTATTGGGTTAAATCTTATCCGGAATATGATGGTTGGTATAATCCAAGTTTAAATATTATTGGTTTGATCCTGATCTCTGCAGCAGTGACTGCAATTTTTTATGTCTGGAAAAGCTCACCTTGGTGGTTGATGTATCTGTTTCTGTTGGTTTGGGGTGCAGATAGTGGGGCATATTTTGTGGGGCGTAAGTTGGGTAAAACCAAGTTGGCACCCTATGTGAGTCCAAACAAATCAATCGAAGGTTTAATGGGTGGTTTGGTCACTGTGATCATTGTGATTGTGATCGTACAATATAACTACCTCAGTTTAAGTTTTTCGCAGCATGTTATGTTCTTGGCCTTATCGATCATCACAGTATTTAGTTCGGTGCTCGGTGATTTGTTCGAGTCGATGATTAAACGTCGTGCGGGGATCAAAGATTCCGGGCGTATCTTACCGGGTCATGGTGGTGTTCTCGATCGGATTGACTCTTTACTGGCTGCTGCCCCAATTTTTGCTGTGGGTATCTATGTCTTAAAACTTATTAATGTAGATTTATAATAGATGTCACAAACTGTTTGTATTTTAGGTGCGACTGGCTCTATTGGTCAGAGCACGCTAAAAGTTTTAGCACAACATCCTGAACAATACTCAGTCTATGCGCTGAGTGCGCATAGTCGTATTTCTGAGTTGGTTCAACTGTGTAAGCTGTATCAGCCTAAAGTGGTTGTGGTTCCAGTCGAAAAGGTCGATCAACTACGACAAGATTTAATACAACAACAGCTTGAAGATATTGAAATCCTAACTGATGAGTCCGGTTTAATTCAGATTGCTGAGCATCCTAATGTGGATGTGGTGATGGCGGCAATCGTCGGTGCAGCAGGTTTGTTACCGACTTTGGCTGCAGTTCGTGCAGGTAAGCGCGTTCTGTTAGCCAATAAAGAAGCATTGGTGATGTCTGGTGACATTATGATGCAGGCTGCGCGTCAACATCAGGCTTTATTACTGCCCGTCGACTCTGAACATAATGCGATTTTTCAATGTTTACCGCCGCAATATCTACATACTGAAAAAAATGGTCAGCCGATTTTAGGGGTGTCGCAGATCTTACTGACTGCATCAGGTGGCCCTTTTTTAAATCACAGTTTAGAGCAATTGCAGGTGGTTACGCCGCAACAGGCATGCAAGCATCCGAATTGGTCGATGGGGCAAAAAATCTCTGTTGACTCGGCAACACTGATGAATAAAGGGCTTGAATTAATCGAAGCCTGTCATTTGTTTTCAATTGAAGAACATTTTGTTACAGTGGTGATTCACCCGCAAAGTATCATTCACTCTATGGTTCAATATGTGGATGGTTCAACTTTGGCACAAATGGGGCAACCCGATATGTGTACGCCGATTGCGCATGCGCTTGCATGGCCTGAACGCATCTCGACACATGTACCGCGTTTAGATGTGTTTACACATGCGACGTTGGACTTCCAAAAACCTGATTTAGAACGTTTTCCTGCATTGAATCTCGCGCGTCATGCGATGCAAGCCGGTGGCTTGATGCCCGCAATATTAAATGCGGCCAATGAAGTTGCCGTGGATGCATTCCTCAAACAGCAAATTAAGTTTCTACAAATTAGTCAAGTGGTTGAACATACACTTAATCAAGTTCAAAATGACACAGCAGAATCGATCGAAAAGATTTTGCATACTGATCAGCTTGCTCGACAAGTTGCATGCCAATACATTAAGCAATTGGGACGCTGAACATGAATGTCGTATTTATAATTGTCGCAGCGATCATGCTCTTAGGGCCGCTGATTGCTATCCATGAATTTGGACACTATTGGGTTGCGAGACGCTTGGGGGTCAAAGTTCAAGTCTATTCGATTGGTTTTGGCCCGACAATTTTAAAATGGACATCTAAAAAAACCGGAATTCATTATCAACTCTCGGCTTTACCGTTTGGTGGTTATGTCAAGATGTTGGATGAGCGTGAAGGCAATGTCAGTGCAGAAGATCTGCCTTATGCATTTAATCGTCAATCCCCGTGGAAAAGAATTGCAATTGTTGCTGCAGGCCCTTTGATTAACCTGGCTTTTGCTGTGTTGTTGTTTTGGATTTTGGCTCTACCTGCACAAGAGACCCTGAATACGCGTATTGGTAAAGTGATGCCAAATACCCCAGCCGAACTTGTACAGCTCAAGGCCGGCGACAAAATCGTGGCAATTGATGGTCAGACGACCAATACTTGGGAAAAGCTAAACTATGCCCTGGTCAACCGTGTGGGTGAGTCTGGTCATATTCAGCTGCAAGCTGAGCGTCAGGGGCAGTTGCAAAGCTATGCATTACCGATTCAGAATTTTTTAAAAAATCAAAATCAGTCACCGCTTGAAGCTTTAGGCTTTATTCCTTATCGTCCTGAAATTCCAGCTGTCGTTTCCAAACTGAGTGCGGATGGTGCTGCGATTCATCAGGGTATGCAAGTGGGTGATAAAATCGTAGCCATTAATGGCATTCCCATGAAAGATTGGTTCGATGTGGTTGATGTGGTGCAAAAGTCGCCCGAAAAGAATTTAAGCATTGATGTTTTACGTCAAGGTCAAATCATGCAATTGCAAGTGATGCCACAAGGCAAGGTTGACAATGCCGGTCAAGTCAAAGGTATGCTTGGCGTGGAAGCACAAACAGGAAAATATAAGATTCCTGCAGAATATCAACAGCGGATTCAGTATAATCCCGCAGAAGCCTTTGTGGTTGCCGTGGATAAGACCGCACAACTCTCAGGTATGATTTTTAATTCGATCGTGAAAATGGTACGTGGTTTAATCGGTTTAGATAATTTGTCTGGTCCGATTACGATTGCCAAGGTCGCAGGTCAAAGTGCCGAAATGGGTTGGCAAACGTATCTTTCATTCATGGCACTCATGAGTGTGAGTTTAGGAATTTTGAATTTACTACCGATCCCAATGTTGGATGGTGGTCATTTGGTTTATTACATCATAGAAGCAATACGGGGTAAGCCTGTATCTGAACATATACAAATTGTTGGATTAAAAATTGGTATGGTACTGCTCGGAAGTATGATGCTCCTTGCAATCTTTAACGATTTTATGCGT
>JASLIY010000270.1 GCA_030152675.1 Acinetobacter sp. | reverse complement strand
TAAAGAACACTATAGACAATATTTGACCGCAACCGATTTTGACCATATTTGGAATCTTATTCCAAATATCTAATCAGTAGTTTAGTTTTGTTCAGAGCAGAAAAAACCCTTATCTTTCGATAAGGGTTTTTCGTATTCTGGAGCGGGAAAGGAGACTCGAACTCCCGACCCCAACCTTGGCAAGGTTATGCTCTACCAACTGAGCTATTCCCGCAATATGGCGCATTATAGAGTGTTTCATACAACTGTCAACACTTTATGCTTGCGACCGCTTAATAAATCGGCATGCTCAGTCGGCGCGGCGCCAGATCGTCCCTTGGCGGGTATCTTCAAGCACGATTCCGAGGTCGAGGAGTTGCTGACGTACTTGATCGGCCTTGGCAAAATCTTTAGCTTTCTTCGCATCTTGGCGTTGTTGAATAAAGTCTTCGATTTCAGCTTCGCTTAAACTTAAGCTTTCCTGCCCAATATCTGACTTTAAGAAATCATCCACATCATGTTGCACGATGCCCAAGATATCGACCAAGTGACGTAGCGTTGCATGGTAGATGCCAGCTTGTTGCTGCTGTTGATCTTTGATGGCGCGATTGAGCTCTTTGATTAATTCAAATAACACTGCCAGCGCTTCAGAGGTATTGAAGTCATCACGCATTGCAGCATTAAAGCGCTCGACCAAGTCGCCATCGACGGCATACTGTGTTGTATCCATCGCATACTGTTGCTGATAGGCTTTAAATGCATGGTAGAAACGGCTCAATGCCGACTTGGCTTCTCTGAGTGCATGGTCAGAGAAGTTGACTGGACTACGATAGTGTGAAGACACGATAAAGTAGCGGATCACTTCTGGATGGAACTTGTCCATTACATCGCGGATGGTGAAGAAGTTGCCTAAAGATTTAGACATTTTCTCGCCATCGACGTTGATGAAGCCGACATGCATCCAATAGTTAACATATTGTTCGCCAGTCGCTGCTTCACTTTGCGCGATTTCATTTTCATGATGCGGGAAGAGCAGATCTGAACCACCACCATGAATATCAAAGTGGTTGCCTAAGCAGCAGGTCGACATCGCAGAACATTCGATATGCCAACCCGGACGGCCTTTGCCCCATGGCGATGGCCAAAACGGTTCATTTTCTTTGGCGTGTTTCCATAACACAAAGTCAAATGGATGTTTTTTCTCAACTTCAACATCGACACGCTCAGATGCGCCGGCTTGCATATCATCCAGTTTGCGACCAGAGAGGCGACCGTATTTTGCAAATTGATCAACTTGAAAATACACATCGCCATTAGCTGATGGGTAGGCGGAACCATTGTCCACCAAGCCTGCGATCATATTTTGCATTTGATCGATATAGTCGGTCGCACGCGGTGCTTGGTCTGGGTCAGCACAGCCGAGATGATGGGCATCATCATTCATGGCTTGAATAAAACGATCGGTGAGTGCCTGAATGGATTCACCATTTTCATTGGCACGTTGAATAATTTTGTCATCAATGTCGGTAATGTTGCGGATATAACGCACTTTCCAACCTTGACTACGTAGAAAACGAATAATGTAATCAAAAGCAACCATGACACGCGCATGCCCGATATGACAGTAGTCATATACGGTCATACCACATACATAAATGTCGATATGGCCTTCCTGACGTGGAACAAATTCAACTTTTTTACGTTGCTCTGAATTATAAAGAACAAAAGGCTGCATAGAGGTCTAATTGCTTTAACAAAAGGTGTCTTATCATAGCTTAAGCATTATATTTCACAAAGTCTTATGACCTATATTTCTATGCAGCTGTTGACAATTCATCAAGACATTGAATCTGGCGTGACGAGATCTGGGTGGGGAAAGGTGAATTTTCTAAATTTATGAAAGCTGTGCCTCATAGAGCTATGCTAAAATGTGCTACGAATTTTTTCTGTAACTTCGACTGCTTTCTTGAGTTGTGTGCACCTTTAGCTCACAGCTCAGTCAGCCAACAAAGGTGATGTGTTTTGAATTCAGCCAAACAGCCCAACTGTATCGATTTTCAAAAAGTCGCGCTAGAGACCTTAGCGATCGAAGAGCAGGCTTTAAAAATATTGGCCGGTCAAATTGATCAGCGTTTTAGTCAGGCCTGCGAAATCATGCTGCAGTGTAAAGGTCGCTTGGTGGTGACGGGGATGGGCAAGTCTGGTCATATCGGCCGTAAAATGGCTGCGACCTTTGCCTCGACCGGTGCACCGTCTTTCTTTATGCATCCTGGTGAAGCGGGGCACGGTGACTTGGGCATGTTGGTCCGTGGCGATGTCTTGATTGCAATTTCTAACTCGGGCAAGAGTGATGAAATCATGATGTTGATGCCGTTGATCAAGCACTTACAAGTGCCTCTGATCACCATTAGCCGTGATCACAATGGCCCAATGCCACAAAATGCCGATGTTGCACTGACATTGGGTGAGGCACAAGAAGCCTGTCCATTGGGCTTGGCGCCGACCTCAAGTACGACAGCAACTTTGGCGCTTGGTGATGCTTTGGCGGTGGCTTTATTGGAAGCACGTGGTTTTACTGCAGATGATTTTGCGCGTTCGCATCCAGCAGGGGCTTTGGGTAAACGTTTACTGTTGCATGTCAAACACTTGATGCATACCGGTGATGAATTGCCGATGGTGTCACCTGATACGGCGATGAATAAAGTGCTCTATGAGATTTCCAATAAACGTCTGGGACTGACCACCGTGGTGGATGCGGATCAGAAACTGTTGGGGATCTTTACCGATGGTGACCTACGTCGCTTGATTGATAAACAGCAAGGCTTTGATGTGAACTTGCCGATTTCTGCAGTGATGGTGCGTCATCCTGCGACCATCAGCAAAGAAGCACGTGCTGTTGAAGCTTTAGAAAAAATGAATGAACGAAAAATCACCCAATTTGTGGTGGTCAATGATGACAATGTTGTGATCGGCATTATTAGTATGCACGACCTTATACACGCTGGAGTAAATTAAAGCATGGCTTCTTATGTTCTATTGGAGCAA
>JASLIY010000185.1 GCA_030152675.1 Acinetobacter sp. | reverse complement strand
CATGGTGGCAGGACTTGCCGAAACGTTGTCGCTTGAGCAAGTAGCAAGATGTGAACGGGAGGCAATAAAACATTCATGCAGTCATGCAATGACGAAATACTTCACGTTGCACCCCACAAGGGATGCAACGGTAAAGTCGCTACTCGAATTGGGGATCTAAATGCTTGAACGACTTAAAACTCGTACTGATATTTAACGAAGATGCGGTTTTCAGTAAAGTCATTGCCATAGTCCTGATCGTATTTGGCAAAGAGATGCTGTAAGGACAGACCTTTTAAGGCTTTGTTTTGGAAGTTATAACTGGTGAACAGGTTAAACTCGGATTCTTTGTTCTTTAAACCATTGCTGAGTTTAATATCACGGCCTGTGGCGTATTTCGCGGTAGCGCTAAGACCCGGGACATAATCCTTGAAGTCATAACCGTAAATGAAATGCCATGAGCTTTCATTTTTCTTAAAGAAGCCTGTAACGTTCCAGTTGATAAAATACAGCTCAGGCAAGAAACCATCCGGCAGTGGATAAGCATCGCCGATGATCTTTTGATAACCGATGCCAAAATTATGGTTATTGAGGTTGAGGCTTTCTAAAAGACCAATGTTTTGGCTGTCAATATCCAGGGCGCTGCTATTATCCTGTGAGTTAAAATAACGGAACTTGGTATTGAGTTGCATCTGCTCATTAAAACGGTATTTATGTTCAATCCCCAAATAATGCTTGTCATATAAATCGTCGAGATGACCATAATAATAATTAAACTTTAAATCCGGATTGAGTTGATAAATAGCATTGAGATAACTCAGACCATCTGAATCATGCTTGACACCATTTTGGGTATAGGAAAAGTCCTGAAACTCATCTTTGTTGCGTGGTGAGTTTTTAGTGACATAACCGACTTCAAACTTGAGTTTATCCTGTACTGGAAAGGCCAGATTGACCCCACGATAAGACGTGAGTAATTGACGACTGGTATCTACCGTGGTCATCGGTAAATTCAGCCATAACTCACCGATCCGCATCTCAGCTTGGTCGTATTTTAATTTAAGCGTGGCGCCATGTTTAAAATAGTCCGATGCTTGTTTTTGATTGACCGTATCAAAGGGCAGTACCGTATCATCGACATGTTTATCACTGCTTAAGCGAAAGGCATATTGTGCGGATGCATCGAGGCCGATTTGCAGTGGGCGATCCATGACATTCAATGGCGTGTCATAAAATTGCGAAGTATAAAATAATGAAATCCCCTGTGACCAACTGCCGGTATCTTTGACATGGTCTTGATCAAAATTACGGTCAATATAGGCATTCTTTAAGCTCAATTTCCAAGTATTGTCTGCATGTGCTGTGTTTAACGCCATGCACGCATTGAGCAATAAGATTGAAATAACGGGGTGTGCCGTCATTGGCTTTGCAAGCCGCAGTTTTTTCAGTTGATTTATTTGCAACATCATCATACATCCTTGAAGCTTAATATCTTGAGCGTTGGTTTCTCATTGGGATTAACCGCTTTTCTTCCATAAAAACGGTGATTGTTTTTGTTGATCTTCAGCGTCAGACTCGAGTGAAATCCCCGTACGATCTTTAAAGACACAGATGGCTAAAAATGCGATCACCGACATAATGGTTAAATACGCCGTGACCGAATAAATCCCATTGGATTTGGTAATCAACGCGGCTGCAATTAAGGGTGCAAATGCGCCACCAATAATCGAACCAATCGCATAGGTAATCGAAATCCCAGAGAAACGAATCGAGGCAGGGAATAGCTCAGAGTAAAATACAGCCTGTACGCCATAGGTCATTCCAATCCCCATCGACAAGAGCGTCAGCCCGAGCATGATGTAGACATAACTGCCTGTGCTGATCAGTGGGAATAAAAACAGTGCGGTTAAAATCTGAACCAAAGAACCCAAGATATAAATCGGTTTACGCCCATATCGGTCAGACAGTACGGCAGAGAACCAAGTGAAAAAGGTCCAGATCAGCGCAGAGATACTGACCAAGCCCATAATCGTAGGGCGGTCTAGATTGAGACCATTAGGATTGGTGGTGAAGCTTTGAATAAAACCACCAGCGGTCATATAACCCAGTGCTGTAGTACCCGCGATCAGTAGCGCAGAGGTAAAGACCACCGTTTTATATTGGCCAAATAACTCACGGATGGGTTTTTGCGTGGTGCCTTTGTGTTTTAACTCTTCAAATATCGGGCTTTCTTCAACAGAACGACGAATCCAATATCCTAAAGCAAATAAAATAATGCTGAGTAGAAACGGTACACGCCAACCCCATGCCATAAACTCCTCACCTGGGGACACATAACCAGTCATCACCACCAACACCAAGGAGGCCAGTAATAATCCTAGCGGTACACCGAGTTGTGGAAATGAACTAAATAAACCACGTTTTTTGGTCGGGGCATGTTCAACCGCAAGCAGAACCGCGCCACCCCATTCTCCGCCTGCAGAGATCCCTTGCATAATACGTAATAAAATCAGGATGATCGGTGCAGCAATGCCAATATGATCGTAGGTAGGCAGTAGACCGATCATGGTGGTGGTACCGCCCATCATAATCAGCGTTGCTGCCAATACCGTTTTACGTCCCAGCTTGTCACCAAAATAGCCCGCAATGACGGCGCCAAAAGGTCTAAAAATAAAACTAATCCCGACGGATGCAAATACCAATAGCGTGGCAAATGCAGGCCCCGCAGGTTTGAAAAATAACTGGTTAAAGACTAAACCGGCAACAGCCGCATAAATAAAGTAGTCGTACCATTCGATGGTGGTGCCCACGATCGTGGCCAACGCAATCTTTCGCGTTCGGGCATGATCTGGCGTCTCAATCGCCAAATGTGGGTCTTGTACTGCGACGTTTGAATTTTCCATTGCATTTCCCTTTTTTCTTGTGCAACCAGCCACAACCCCAAATGCAGGTTGCTGGATTGTGACTCGTCCTTGTCAATACTGATTAATCGTTAATCATTGATTTGAGTATGAATCATTTTTATTTAAAGAGATACATAAATTTATAAAAATATAAAAATTAGTGTCTTTATTTTATTTACTTTGAATTTATGCTTTATAAGATATTGATATTTAAGTCTTATATATGGATACATTAATTATTTATTGGAGAGATATTGTGTGTTGTTTTTCGGTGGTTTGACTGGTCTTGAATTAAAGACATGGCAAAGCACCTCCAAACCCAGGGTTACATTCACCCTGTTTTTGAAGGCTGTATCAAATGCGATTTCTTTTTAAGCTGAGGCGCTACTTTCTTTGAAAAACGCTGAGCAGCGCTGCTGCGCAAGGGATGGATTTAAAGCATTTAAAGCATCGGCCTTATATTAAAGTCATTGTCATAAAAATCTCATGCAAATTCACTTCAAAATCCTTAACTGAATCGCCCTAAGCCGCGTTTTGCTTTGCATCCGCGCTCAGAATTAATGGCGTACCTGTTGCCGCAATCACGTCGTCTAAGCTCACTTCAGGTGCAAGCTCGATCAGTTTGACGCCTTCGGGCGTGATATCAAACACCCCATAATTACTGATAATTCGACTCACCACAGCCAAGCCAGTGAGGGGGAGTTTGCATTGCTCTAAGATCTTCGGCTGACCCTGTTTATTGCAGTGCTGCATCAACACCACGATCTTTTTGGCACCGGCCACCAAGTCCATTGCACCGCCCATGCCTTTGACTTTTTCACCCGGAATCATCCAATTGGCGATATCACCCGTCTTGGAAACTTCCATCGCCCCCAAAATCGCGATATCAACATGACCACCACGGATCATGGCAAAGGATTCAGAACTTGAAAAAAATGCCGCACCTTTTTTGGTGGTAATGGTCTGTTTGCCAGCATTGATCAGATCGGCATCGACCTCGTGTTCCAGCGGATATTCACCAATACCCAATAGACCATTTTCAGACTGTAGCCAGACATGCATATCATCTGGAATATAGTTGGCGACCAAGGTCGGCAGGCCAATCCCAAGATTGACATAATGACCATCGTGTAATTCTTGTGCTGCACGTTGTGCCATTTGTTGTTGCGTCCAAGCCATGCTACTACTCCTTTTAAGCCGCCGGTTTTACCGTTCTAATTTCGATGTGTTTACTTTGATGCGGATTCAATACGATGCGATCGACATAGATGCCGGGCAAGTGGATGTCATCTGGGTCCAACTCGCCAATCTCAACCAACTCTTCCACTTCGACGATGGTGATCTTGGCGGACATGGCGCAGTCCGGATTGATATTGCGTGCGGTTTTACGAAATACCAGATTGCCTGCTTTATCTGCCTTATAGGCTTTGACCAAGGCGAGATCGGCATTGAGTGCTTTTTCCAGCAAGTAGTCCTGTCCATCAAAGTGACGGACTTCTTTACCTTCTTGTACCGCCGTACCGACGCCAGTTTTGGTGTAGAAGGCTGGAATCCCAGCACCTGCAGCACGGAGCTTTTCTGCCAATGTCCCTTGTGGGGTCAGTTCAACCTCGAGTTCACCAGCCAGATACTGACGTTCAAACTCTTTGTTGCCGCCGATATAAGAAGAAATCATCTTTTTGACTTGGCGTGATTCGAGTAATAAGCTCAAGCCGATCCCATCAATCCCTGCGTTATTGCTGATACAGGTCAGTTGCTGGGCATTGGAGTCTCTGAGGGTCTGGATCAATAGCTCTGGAATGCCGCATAAACCAAAACCACCCACGGCGATCAACATCTGATCCTGTACCACATCAAATAGGGCAGATTGGCTATCTGGAAAAACTTTGTTCATGCTGTGTTGTATCCCTAACATATTCCCGATCAAGGGCGATTCGCAATCAAGTGCTATAGGTCTGGCTTGGGCACGGCGTGTGCCCAAATCCATGATAAGACAAGTTTAAACTTCAGTTCACGCCAGCACTGCTTAAGCTCAGTATCAGTATCACTGGCACTGGACTCAACAGCGCTTTCGCGTGCCTAAAGTTGTGCAGAGTGGCTGATTAAGCCGCTGCATCATCGCGATTGACCAAGGTTAAAATGTCATAGGTCGCAACCAATTCACCGCGCTGATTTTTGACTTTAATGTCCCACACCACAACACCGTGTGCCTTTTCACTTGGATCACGTTGCAGCTTCGGTGTTTTTTGCTTACAGGTCAGCTCAACTTGAATGGTGTCACCAATTTTCACGGGTTCAACAAAGCGTAAGTTGTCCATACCATAGTTGGCGATCACCGGACCCGCAGGGGCATCGACAAATAGCCCCGCCGCTGCAGATACAACGAAATACCCATGCGCTACGCGTTCGCCGAACAGTGATTCTGCTGCTGCGATCTTGTCCATATGTGCATAGAAATGGTCACCACTGAGGCAGCCAAAGTTGACCACGTCAGCTTCAGTCACGGTACGACGTGCCGTAAGCAAACGTTCGCCCACGCGCAATTCATCAAATGACTTTTTGAATGGATGCACACGGTCTTCATAGACTTGGGCACCCATGGTCCAGCTGTGTCCGATTTGAGTCATGGCATCTGGTGAACCCTGAATCGCAGTACGTTGCATATAGTGTTTGACTGCACGCAAGCCACCGAGTTCTTCACCACCACCGGCACGCCCTGGGCCACCATGCACCAAGTGCGGCAGGGGTGAACCATGACCGGTACTTTCTTTGGCATTGTGACTATCCAAGATATGCACGCGACCATGCCACGGGGCAATTTTCGTGATGAGCTGTTCGATGTTTTGATCAACATTACGCACCACCGAAGCCACCAAGCTGCCTTCACCACGTGCCACCAAGTCGCCTAACTGTTGTAAATCATCATAAGGCATCAAAGTCACGACTGGACCAAAGGCCTCGATCTGATGAATGGTTTTGGCTTGGCT
>JASLIY010000353.1 GCA_030152675.1 Acinetobacter sp. | reverse complement strand
TCAGGTCTTGAGTCCAGCGTTCTCTGCGGACTGTTTAGAAACGCTTGAAGAATTGGCATTGCAAAATGCAGCGTTGTTTAAGACTGCGGGGGGCGGTGAATATGCGTATATTCCTGCACTGAATAGTCGTACAGATCATATCGAGTTGTTGAGCGAATTATTGCAGACCCATCTTGCTGCAGTGCAATCGACACTCAAAACAGATGTTTAGAGGTTGTTATGCTACAAGTTAAAATTGTTCCTGTGACTGCATTTGCACAAAACTGCTCGATCGTCTGGGATTCGGATTCTAAAGAAGCCGTGATCATTGATGCGGGTGGAGAGCCTGAAAAATTAAAACAAGAAGTCGCAGCATTGGGACTCAAGGTCAAAGCCTTGTGGCTGACGCATGGACATTTGGATCATGCTGGTGCGGTGGGCGCATTGGCGCAAGACTGGAACATTCCTGTGATTGGTCCACACAAAGAGGATCAGTTTTGGTTAGACATGATCCAAGAGGTTTCGGCACGTTATGGCTTTCCCATCCCAGAACCAGTCAGTGTGACGCAGTGGTTAGAAGGGGGAGAGGTGTTGAAGCTGGGGGATGCAAGTTTTGAAGTGCGTTTTGCACCAGGGCATACCCCAGGCCATGTGATGTTTTATAACGCGGACTATGGTTTGCTCTGGACTGGTGATGTGTTGTTTAAAGGCTCAATTGGCCGTACCGATTTCCCACGCGGCAATCATCAACAGCTGATCGATTCGATTCATCGTGAATGTTTTAGCTTGCCGGATGAGACGCAGTTTATTTCAGGGCATGGCGGTATCAGCACCATTGGTGAAGAAAAGCGTTCCAATCCTTTTGTCTCAGGTCGAGCCGGCTAAGAGCGAGTGCCAAAACGCTGACTTGCGTATGCAGCGTTTTGCTCACCTTAAGTCCAAAGTTCGCGGCTGTGAATGACGATCAGGCCTGCATAGGCCTTTAGTCGTTACTGCGAAAGACACTGAGTAAATTGTCTTTCGCTTCAAGCGCAATGAGTCCAGCTGCGACCGCACATAAGACCGCAACACCGATGAGCAATGCATCGAGGCTGTATAAGCCCAGTGCGACGAAGAATAAACAGGCGAGGACGAGCAAATAAAATATTATTTTGATACTGGTTTGCATATGAAGCTCCGGAGGCGTGCAGACAGTGTCACGCTTGATACCGCGATAGAAATAGCATAGAGAAATTGGTGAAAATCGTGATGATCCGGAAATAGGATTCATCAGCTTTAAGTTTAGTGGTGAATCATGAAGAATTCTTTAAAAGCGCCAGTTTGATTGGCGAAGTTTTCGCTATTTTAATAACTGTCTGTTGAAGAGTTAGGCGAGCGCGATATACATAACCAAAAAATAGAATTTTAAAAATTCAAACACCCATTGCACTGGGCGCTTGGGTGATGTACGTGTAGGCCCTTTCAGGCATATGCTTGAGTGGATTTCGTGAGTCGATCTACTGAATAGATCTTGTGCTGAGACACGTTCAAATTCACATAATCTAAGCGTCTAAGCGTCTAAGCGTCTAAGCGTCTAAGCGTCTAAGCGTCTAAGCGGATCGCTGTTGGTGTAAATTAGTCTTCTGGATCTTGGCTTGAAGCACTGTCTTGGGTTGGGAGTTTATAGTCTTCATTGGCCCATGCACCCAAGTCAATCAACTTACAACGATCAGAACAGAATGGTCGAGCTGGATTGTCTTCCCAAGTTGCTGTTTCTCCACAACGTGGACAGGGAAAAGTACGTGGCATAATGACTCCAAACAACAGTTTGATAGATTAGAAATAGGCAACAGCACACAGAGTTGTTAGACTTGCTGCGGGTTTTTAAGAGTTTGATCTGTTTATGTCGATTCGTCAATTTCAGGCACAGCGTATTCACGCGCCACGCGAATTTCAGCCAATAGCACGGCAGCCAATCTGTATTGAAATTGGGGCGGGTAAGGGTAAACATGCCTTGCTGCGTAGTCAGCAGCATCCTGAATCTCAGCTGATTGCGATTGAACGCACTCGCGAAAAGTTTTTGGCGATGCAGAAATTGCATCAACAGTCCGCAGCAAGCAACTTACAGGTGGTGCATGCCGATGCGATTGCATGGACGGTGCATGCGCTATATCCCGCGCAAGCGCAACAGGTATTTATCTTATATCCCAACCCTGAGCCACATAATCCGGCACAGCGTTGGTTGAATATGCCATTTTTTGAATTTTTACTGTCACGTCTTGCCGTGAATGGCCAGATTACCTTGGCGAGTAATATTCCCGAATATATCGAAGAAGCGGTAACACAGTTGAAAACGGTGTGGAAACTACCTTTCGAACAGCAAGTCATCGCGGCTGATTCTGCACGGACGCATTTTGAAATCAAATATCTAGAACGTGGTGAACTGTGCCAGCAGTTATTAATCACCAAGCCAGCGGGTTATCGCACTCGCTTTGATGACTTTATGCCGTTGCTGGGTCAGGATGTGGCCAAGGCCAACCATGCTGTAGCACCAACTACGCAAGCAACAGCAACAGTAGCTGCAGAAACCACGACGCTTGAAGCGCCTGCTGCAACTGAGCCAACGCATGAGTCTTAAGCGCGTTGCTATCGTGGGTGCAGGGCCCGCGGGTTTAATGGCGGCTGAGGTCTTGAGTCAATATGGACATGAGATCCATGTGTTTGAACAAAAGCCTTCTGCAGCGCGTAAGTTTTTAATGGCGGGTAAAACCGGACTGAATATTTCCCATGCCGAAGACTTTGAACAGTTTGTACAGCGTTATGATGCTGTGGACTGGCTCAAACCTTGGCTGGAACAATGCGATGCAAGGTGGATTCAGAATTGGATGCAGGGCTTGGGCATCGAATCCTATGTCGGCAGTTCGGGACGGATTTTCCCCAAAGAGATGAAAGCCGCGCCCTTACTACGCGCATGGCTCACCCGCTTGAATGCTGCACAGGTCAAGTTTCACTATCGTCATCAAGTTGTCGGCCTTAGTGCTCAGCAGCTTAGGGTACAAAAGTTGGCGATGCGCAAACTCGGCCCAGCGCATGCCGATGCTGCTCAGGCACAGCAACAAGTTCCATCTGCTCAGACCGCAGAGTCGATGCCGAGCGTTGAACAGCTTGAGTTTGATGCAATCATCTTGGCTTGTGGTGCGGTGTCTTGGCCGCAACTCGGCAGTGATGGAGCATGGCAGCAGTGGTTGTCGAGCGCTGAGTTAAATCAGTTTCAGCCGAGTAATGTCGGTGTGGTGCATGCATGGTCAGACTATATGCAGCCGCTGTTCGGACAAGCGCTAAAACGTGTGGCAGCATGGGTTGATGGGCATACGCCGAGTACTGGTGATATCGTGATCAGTCACTATGGTCTAGAAAGTGGCCTGATCTATAAACAAGGTCGTGCACTGCGTCAGCAACGAGCAGCGGCATGGGGTGATCCTCAGCGAGCACCCGATCAAGCTACCATCCCGATGTATCTGTAC
>JASLIY010000107.1 GCA_030152675.1 Acinetobacter sp. | reverse complement strand
TGTTGACGTTAAATGCTGGCACGCCATAGCTATATTCGCCGGCGTGATCCAAGAGCTGGCGCAATGAAATAAGAGCCATAATTTCCTCCCAGGTAATGCCCCATATTCTACCCTGTGATTTACTGCAATACAGCAACAAATACGTTTATTTCAAAAAAAATCCCTGCATTTGCAGGGACTTTTAACAAATCACAACATTTTAGTTCAAGTTTAGTGAGCTGCTGTGTCAGCGTCATCTGCAGGGGTCGCCACATCTGCGGGTGCATTGGCTTTTTCTGCAGGAACATCTGTATTATTTTCATCCAGAATCGGTTGATCAAGTGCGTCAATTGCCGCTTGTTGCTCTGCTGTGGTTTGATCCGCAGTCGATGTCGCAACATCAGATGCAGACTGTGCGTCAGTCGCAGCTGCTTTGTCTTGTTTAGAGCACGCAGTCAAAGCGAGCGGGGCTAAAACAGCGGCAAGCAGTAAAACTTTTAATTTCATTACATATCCCAAAATCGGTGACTGAAGTCACGGTAATATATGACAGCGATATGACATTTTTATGACGCGCGACAAAAAAGCTGACCATTGGTCAGCCTTTTCGTCTCCTACTCACCATGACGCACGGAACACCGAGGCAAAGCGGATTTGATCAAATTATTTTGCGCGTTCAAGTAATACCGCAACTGCTGGCAAAGTTTTACCTTCAACAAACTCGAGGAATGCACCACCACCCGTAGAGATGTAGCCGATTTGATCCGCAACATTGTACTTATCAATCGCTGCCAAGGTATCACCGCCGCCCGCAATTGAGAATCCAGCAGAGGCTGCGATTGCCAATGAAAGCGTTTCAGTCCCACGACCGAACTGATCAACTTCAAATACACCCACTGGACCATTCCACAAAATGGTTTTAGAGGCTTTAAGGATCTCAGCAAATGCAGCTGCAGTTTCTGGACCTACGTCAAGAATCATGTCTTGATCTGCAACATCCGCAACTTTTTTCACCACGGCGTCTGCTTTGGCCAATGAGCCTAAGAAGTCTGAAAAATCAATCGCTGCGCTGTCCGCAACCACAACATCGGTTGGTAAAGGCACAGAGACTTTAGCGGCGATGGCTTTTGCAGTCTCAACCAAATCTGCTTCGTAAAGAGATTTACCGACGTTATAACCTGCTGCGGCCAAGAACGTGTTGGCAATACCGCCACCCACAATCAACTGATCGCATAAGTTTGACAAGGAGTTCAGTACATCAAGTTTAGTCGATACTTTAGAACCAGCGACAATCGCAACCATTGGATGTTCTGGTTGTTTTAAAGCACGACCCAAAGCGTCTAACTCTGCTGCCAATAATGGACCCGCTGCGGCAACACTGGCATAACGTGCCACGCCTTCAGTTGAAGCTTCTGCACGATGCGCAGTTCCGAATGCATCCATCACAAAGACGTCACAGAGGGCTGCATATTTTTGTGCAAGTTCTGGGTTGTTCTTTTTCTCACCTGAGTTAAAGCGCACGTTTTCAAGTAAAACCACTTGACCCACTGCAACCTCAACACCAGCCAAATAGTCAGTGACCAATTTGACGTCTTGACCCAAGGCTTCGCTGAGATAGGCAGCCACGACAGCCAATGATTGTTCCGGTTTTGGCTCACCTTCAACCGGACGACCCAAATGCGAACACACCATAACTGCAGCGCCTTGCGCCAAAGCAGCTTTGATGGTTGGAAGCGCGGCACGTAGACGTGCATCACTTGTAATCGCCCCGTCTTTGACTGGCACGTTTAAATCTTCACGTATCAAAACACGCTTGCCTGTTAAATCAAGATCAGTCATACGCTGAAAATTCATCTGCTGCTCACTTTTTAGCTATCAAAAATCGCCCCGATTCTAAATGATTACACAAAAAAAGGTTAGCTACTTTTATCTAAAAGCTGTAGAAATACGCAGATTTGATTATGATAAGCATAGATTGAACCAAAGTAGCTAAATATGTCGATACATCCAGATCCAAATATCAACCGTTTAAATGTTTTTGGCGAACCGATGGCCAGTTGTTGCTTTGATCCTATTACGGGGTATTTCCGTAATGGCTTCTGCCACACCGCTGCCACAGATCTTGGCCAACATACGGTATGTGCCGAAATGACTTCGGAATTCTTAAATTTTTCCCAAAAAATTGGCAATGACCTGACCACGCCCCTGCCAGAATTGGGATTTCCTGGACTACAACCGGGTGATTTCTGGTGCATTTGTGTGACGCGTTGGGTTGAAGCCTACCAAGCACATCAAGCACCCAAGATCAAAGTGCATGCCTGCCATCAAGCGGTACTGTCTTATGTGCCATTGGATATCTTGATGGACTATGCAATCTAATGCTCAGCCCTCAACCTGAAATTATCTTGGCCTCATCCAGTGCCACGCGTAAAATCTTGATGGATCGCCTCGGCTTACACTATCGCTGTATCGCACCGGAGATTGATGAAACCCCGCGTGGTGAGCAGCATGCAGATGAGTTAGCCCGACGTCTTTCGATCGAGAAAGGTCGCGTGGTCTCGGCGGCTCATCCAGAGGCGATCGTGATTGCATCGGATCAAGTGGCCTACTGTGCAGAGAGTCCCGATCAATTTATTGGCAAACCCTTGACCTCAGCGGCGGCGATTGCCCAACTGCGTGCCCAAGCCACACAAACCGTGCACTTTAGTACCGGGCTCAGTGTTCAGCATCAGGTCAGCGGCTTCGCGCAGCATTGCGTTGAACATTATCAAGTTAAATTCCGCGATCTCAGCCTGCTTGAGATCGAACGCTATGTGGAACGTGAACAACCATTGCACTGTGCTGGTAGTTTTAAATGCGAAGGCTTGGGTATCAGCTTGTTTGAGCACATGCGCGGTGATGATCAGACTTCACTGATGGGGCTCCCCCTGATTCAACTGTGTCGCTTGTTACGTCAATTCGGCTTGCAGTTACCTTAATGACCTGCAGCGCTCTGAGTCACTTGTGGTTCGCTTCGTGGTTGAACTGAGATTGCTCGCAATTTTTTTATTGTCTTAACTTTTATTTTCTTGGTTTTAATTTTATTACTTAGGCTGATTATGTC
>JASLIY010000061.1 GCA_030152675.1 Acinetobacter sp. | reverse complement strand
TGGCTTCGGAATTTTATTGTCAATCTTGATCGATTATGTGGTGCAACAAAATATCTGGCGCGTGGTGACACTGACGCAAAAACGCGCCTCAGATATTGCCAATATCGTGTTTCCCGGCAGTGGCTATGTGCTGGCATTTCTAGTGATCTTGGGCGGCTTCTTTTTTAGTATCGGTAATATCGCCGGTGCAGCACTTGGTTTAAATGCGCTGTTTGGACTCGATACAAAATGGGGCGGGGTGCTGAGTGGTGCCTTGGCAATTTTGATCTTCTCCTCGCGTAAAGCAACGCTGGCGATGGACAAAAGCATGATCTTTTTGGGACTGCTAAAAATCGCCCTAATCATCATCGTGGCCGCGATCGTCATGCCACCTGTTGGCTTGGCCGTACATCAAACATTCCTACCTGATCAAATTGATTTTGCTGCGATTACCACGATTGTTGGTGGTACTGTCGGTGGCTATATCTGTTATGCCGGCGCGCATCGTCTGCTGGACAAAGGCACGGTCGGACCTGAGCATATTGATGAAGTGGCAAAAGCGGCGACCAAAGGAATTGTGGTGGTCGGGATCATGCGCTATGTCTTATTCCTTGCGATCTTGGGTGTGGTGGTGAGTGGCGCAACAATTGACTTGGCCAGCCATAACGCAAACCCTGCGGCACAAGCATTTCAATATGCGGCAGGTACATTTGGATTTAAATTATTTGGCTTAATTTTTTGGGCGGCAGGGATCAGTAGCACCATCGGTGCAGCCTATACCTCGGTGTCATTCTTTAGCGCGTTTAAAAAAGACATCACCCCAAAACAAAACAGCATCTGTATCAGTACTTTTATCGCGCTGGCCTTGTTACTTTACGTGATTATCGGTGCGGCGCCAGTGGGATTGTTGATCTTTGTCGGTGGATTTAATGGCTTAATTTTGCCTATTGGTTTGACTATTTTTACTTACATTGCAGGCTGCCGTAAAGATTTAATGGGCAATTATAATTATCCAAAATGGTTGCTGATCTTGGGTATTCTGACCTGTATGTTGACCTGGTGGATGGGCTATGTGTCATTTAGCACCGTATTTAATTATTTACAAAAACTCTAATGGATGCAGAGGAGTACACGCATGTATATCGATTTAAACAGTGATTTGGGTGAGAGCTATGGCCAATGGCGCATGGGCAATGATGCTGAAATCCTCCCCATGGTCAGCAGTGCCAATATCGCCTGTGGTTTTCATGCTGGTGATCCATTGGGCATGCTGAATACGCTGAAGTTGGCGGTAGAACTGAAGGTCAATATCGGTGCGCATGTCTCCTATCCGGACTTGGTCGGATTTGGTCGCCGTAATATGGATCTTTCCCGTGATGAATTGATTGCGGATGTGTTGTATCAAATCTCAGCCTTGGATGGGCTGGCCAAAGTGGCCGGTTCTCAAGTGCGTTATGTCAAAGCACATGGGGCACTCTATAACACCATGGCCAAAGATGCGGCACAGGCACAAGCCGTCATCGACGCGATCAAGATGTATAACCCTGAACTGGCTTTGGTTGCCTTGGCTGGTTCAGCGTTGATCGAGCAAGCACGCGCGGCGGGATTGGTGGTCATCTCTGAAGCATTTGCGGATCGTGCCTATCACCAAGATGGATCTTTGGTCTCAAGGCGCTTGGCAGGTGCAGTATTGCATGATCCTGATTTAGTGGCGAAACGTGTGGTTTCAATGCTGCAAACTGGGGGTGTTGAATCGATCGAAGGTGTATTCACGCCGATCCAAGCAGACAGTATATGTATTCATGGAGATAGTGAGGGTGCATTAGAAATGTCACGTGCCATCTTGGCTGAGCTGCAACAGCAACAGATTGATGTTCGGGCCTTTATCTAATCATGCTGAAAAGCGAAGGAAGAATCACGATGCGCAACAGCATACAAGCTGATCCTGCTCAACTACAAGCCGCACGCGATGCTCGTTTACGCATTCGTGCTGGCTTTGATCAACCCACAGCGGGCATGGCCGCAGGTATGACTCAGGTCAATATGATCTCGGTGCCCAAAGCTTGGGCTTATGACTTTTTACTTTATGCACAGCGTAATCCGCAAAGTTGCCCAATCTTAGATGTACTCGAAGCACAGGTCTATCACAGCGAGCTGGCAGCGGACTGTGATATCCGAACGGATTTCCCGCGTTATCGTATTTGGCAAGCCGGTGAAATGGTTGATGAAGTCACCGATGTACGTGATTACTATGCAGCCTATCCTGATCTGGTGACGTTTTTAATTGGCTGTAGTTTTTCATTTGAAAGTGCCTTACAGGATGCCGGCATCGAAGTGCGTCATATCCAAGATGGTCGCAATGTGCCGATGTATTTGAGCAATATCCAATGCCGATCTGCGGGACGCATTTCCGGCCAGATGGTGGTATCGATGCGGCCAATCCCAGCGCATCAAGTCAGCGAGGCGGTGAAAATTACCGCACGTACCCCACAGGTACATGGGGCGCCTGTGCATATTGGTTATCCCGAAGGCTTGGGGATTACGCATTTGGATCAGCCAGACTTTGGGGATGCGCCTCGGATCGAAGCCGGAGAGATTCCGGTGTTTTGGGCCTGTGGCGTGACCCCACAAGCCGCGGTGATGCAGTCTAAAATTCCATTTGCAATCAGTCATGCGCCCGGTCATATGTTGATTACCGATATTCCAGATCGTCATTGGATTATTTAAGTCACACGGAAGTCGATGGTGAGATGTATCGCGGCAAACGTGTCGCTGTATGCATCAAGGCCATGTTTTAAAGAAGGATATAGCGATGCGATTTTTATCGGTCAATGTCGACAGTTTTTTGATCGAACTTTCTAGCCTAGAACAGACGCTGGCCTTGTATCGAACCTTGCTGCGCGCAGATCTTGCTGCAATCCAGAGTCTGGTTCCTGCGGCGCAAACGATTTTGGTCAGCTTTGATCCTTATCAACTGCAGCAACAGCAATTAATACAACAGATCAGTGCACTGGATCTGGATCAAGATCAGCAACAACAGCATCAGACTCGAGTGATTCCGATTCGTTATGACGGAGAGGATTTGGCCCAAGTGGCTGAGTTACAGGGCCTATCGGTGCAAGAGTTGATTCGTCGTCATCATCACAGTGTTTGGCAGGTGGCCTTTATTGGCTTTGCACCTGGCTTTGCCTATATGCGCAGTCCAGATCAGCCCTTCGGCGAAATTCCACGCTTGGCCGTACCGCGTAAAAGGATTCCTGCAGGTGCTTTGGGCTTGGCAGGCCAATACTCAGGAATTTATCCCAAAGACAGTCCCGGTGGATGGCAGTGGGTCGGCAACAGTACAGAAAAAATGTGGGACTTGTCACGGGCAAATCCTGCTCTGTTGTTGCCAGGTATGACCGTGCAGTTCGAGGATGTCACTCATCAGCCGCAGCGAATCCAAGTTCCAGTCACATGGGAGGTCGAGTCAGATATCAAGCCAACAGCACCACCATGCCGACTAGAACCGGCTCAACTGGCAGTAGCAACAGGCGCTCAAGAGACTGAGATCCAAGTTACAGCAGCATTGCGCATTAGCGCCGCAAGCTTGCAAATGCTGATCCAAGACCAAGGTCGTTTTCAGCAAGCGCATCTGGGTGTCGGTCAAGCTGGAGCCATGGATCGTAGCGCGATGCACAGTGCCAATCGCTTGGTGGGCAACCCGATAGACAGCGCCGTGATTGAATTGCTCGGCGGTGGTTTTCAAGCGCAGGTTGAGGCACCGATCACGCTGTCCATCAGTGGTGCAGAAACACGTATTCAGGTGGATTATGCGCTCGCGGGACAGTCGTCACAGCGTTGTTATTATGCAAGTGGTCAAGCCATTGCCTTAGATCACGGTGATCGCATCAAGAACGAGCAACCGCAGGCTGGGCTACGTATCTATCTCGCCATTCGAGGCGGATTTGCATTGTCGCCAATTTTGGGCAGTTATGCCTATGACAGTTTGGCCGGGCTTGGCCCGCAGCCGTTACAGGTCGGTAGTGTGCTGTATCAAGGTCAAGCGCAGACTCAGCATGTTGCCGCTGCGGAGATCGGCAGTCGGCACTTACCGAAAGTCGGTGACTGTGTTGAGTTAGATGTGGTGATGGGGCCACGCAGTGATTGGTT
>JASLIY010000317.1 GCA_030152675.1 Acinetobacter sp. | reverse complement strand
AAACTTTATGTGTCCCAATGTCTATCGCAACAACGGACGGAACAGCATCACTCATTACTCGCTACCACTTTCTTCATTGTTTATGTTTAGCACTATGCCTTGTTGTATAAAGCTCAGTATTATCGTTGTGAAACTTGAGGGCCTGCAATGCTTATGTCATTGCTAGTTACAACAAATTGACCATTTAGTATTTTTGGCGCATTTAAATTACGCCATTGGATTGCAAGCCCATTACGATAACGTAAATCAATCGCTGAAATCTCAGGCCAGACTGATTTTAAATCAGATTGTGCCAAATGACTTAGTCGCTGTAATTTACTCATCGTTTGATCTTGGTCAACAATAACACGCAAACCGGAATCAAACTGCATAAACCATGTCATCCTTTCAGTCAGATACAAATCTTTTAAGCGTAAATTGGCTGGATGAAAGAGTTGATTAATCTCATTATAGCGGCGCATCATCAATTTTGACTGACTTTGTGGACCATGCAACATAGGTAAGTTTGCATGACTTTTCACCTGAGCTTCAGTAAAAATAACACCCGAATCACTCAGTAAACGCCCTGTCCCCCAACGTGCAATCGGATGCCGCGGCAAGACACGTACTTGAATGCTATTTGGCCAAACTCGAGAAACAACAACTCGGTCTACCCATGAAATCTGTAATGCTTGATCACGAATTTTTTCGAGATCTGAAGTGAAATAATTATCTTTGACGATGGGGGCTAAATGCTGAGTGACCTGCTGTGTCGCCAAGGCAGATGGCGTACCGACAACCTTTAAATTTGCCACTTTCGCATCGGTGATCACCCGATATAGCCCCAAACAACCTGCCAAAAGCACCACAACAGCAATGACTAAAATCAACCAACCACCGGCATGGATCAATTTCTCCTTGCGCGTGGGTGGTTTCTCATGGATTGAAGTAATCGCTGTGCGCTTACGGCGCATTGAAGCAGGTAGTTGCGCCATAGCTTATTGCTTTTCATCCAGACAAGTTTGTTCAAGGATCGCCATACACAATGCATCAAAGCTATAACCGACTGCACTTGCAGCCTTTGGCACCAAGGAATGACTGGTCATGCCTGGCACTGTATTGACTTCAAGTAGCCAGAACTTGCCTTGCTGATCTTGCATCGCATCAATACGTCCCCAACCACTGGCACCCACAGCTTGGAAGGCTTTCAGAGAAAGCGCTTTCAATTGTTGCTCATCCGCATCACTTAAACCGCTCGGCACGCCGTACTCCACGTCATTACGCAGGTATTTTGCATCGTAGTCATAGAATGCAACATCTTCGGGCGGTTGCAAACGAATCACAGGCAGTGCTTCGCCATTCAACAGTGAAATGGTAAATTCAGCACCCGTGATCCACTGCTCAGCCATCACTAAAGCATCATGTTCACTGGCTTTAGCGACTGCATGTGCAAGATCTTCAGCTTTTTCAACCTTGCTCATCCCAACACTTGAACCTTCATGCACGGGTTTAATCATGAGCGGCAAGCCCAAAGCCTCAATGACTTCATCGAGATCGGTATCTGGTGCAATAATGCGATAAGGTGCAGTCGGGAGGTCAGAACCCTGCCAAATTTGTTTGGTTTTGATTTTATCCATACCAATGGCAGAGCCTTGAACACCCGTACCGGTATACGGTAGGTTCAACCACTCTAAAGCCCCTTGGATTTGACCATCTTCACCACCACGCCCATGAAGCACGATAAAGGCACGATCGAATCCAACCAACTCAGTCACAGAGCGTTGTTGTGGATCAAAAGCTTCAGCGTTTACGCCGGAACGTAAAAGTGCTTCTAATACTGCTTTACCACTGTCTAATGACACCTCACGCTCAGCAGATTTACCACCGAGCAATACTGCAACCTTGCCGAATTTAGAAGCATTTGACACGTTTATTTCCTTAAACTGATCTGTCTGGTCAAGCTGAATGACTTAACGCACTGTAACGATATTTAAAGCCCACTGTTGGGTGAGGCGGCTGTTTAACGCAACACTATAATATTATGATTTTATAAATAAATCATTTTGAGCTAATTCTAGCGAAATTGCACCTACGTTACCCGCACCCTGAGTTAATAATAAATCATTCGGTTGTAACACTTTTTGTATCACCGTCTGTAAATTGCCTTCGACTGGATCAATCAAAATCGGCTCTACATCACCACGTAGTCGGATACTGCGCGCTAAAGAGCGGCTATCTGCACCCACGATTGGCTTTTCACCAGCAGGATAAACCTCAAGTAACAACAACTGATCGACCTGAGACAACACATCTACGAAATCATCAAAACAATCACGGGTACGTGAAAAACGGTGCGGTTGGAATAACAACACCAAACGACGATCAGGATGACTTTGACGAGCGGCTTTGATGGTGGCTTCAACCTCTTTCGGATGATGACCATAATCATCTACCAACTTCACCGTACCTTGATCCAAGGCATATTCACCCTGAACTTGGAAGCGACGACCTACACCACTAAAGCCCTCTAATGCACGGCAAATCGCAGCATCAGAAACACCTTCATCTGTTGCAACACCAATCGCAGCCAAGGCATTCAATACATTGTGCAAACCTGGTTGATTGACGGTCACACGTAGCGGTTCACGGGCTTTACGTAGCACGGTGAAATGGGTTTGCATGCCATTTTGATCAACGTCTACTGCACGGATATCATTGTCTTCGTTAAAACCATAGGTCAAAATCGGACGCCCGATACGTGGCATAATTTCACGTACATTCGCATCATCACCACACACCACAGCCAAGCCGTAGAAAGGAAGCTTTTGTAAAAACTTCACAAAGGTATCTTTTAATACATCGAAGCTGCCGCCATAGGTATCCATATGGTCTGCATCGATATTGGTCACGACAGCCGCCATAGGCTCTAAGAACAAAAATGATGCATCAGACTCATCTGCTTCAGCGACGATATAACGACTGGCACCCAAAGCGGCATTCACCCCAGTACGATTGAGCAAACCACCGATCACATAGGTCGGATCCAAGTTCTCTTCAGCCAACATACAAGTGATCAAACTGGTGGTGGTGGTTTTACCATGCGTTCCCGCGACGGCAATCCCGTGACGATAGCGCATTAACTCACCCAACATCTCAGCACGGCGCACCACAGGAATGCGTTGTTCGATGGCGGTTTTAATTTCAAGGTTTTCAGTGTCGATCGCCGTTGAGACCACCAAGACATTGGCACCTTGAATGTTTTCAACAGCATGACCAATATGGACTTTAATTCCATTGGCTTCGAGTTGTGCTGTGGTTTTAGAGGCTTTGATATCAGAACCAGAGACTTTATAGCCTTGGTTTTTTAATACCTCTGCAATTCCACACATGCCTGCCCCACCGATCCCAACAAAGTGGATATGTTTGATACGACGCATTTCTGGAACTTTAATCAGACTTTTAGCTTTATCAGCAGGGCTTGTTGGAGACATAATTTACTCTGGTTTACAAATCTTGAATTATTAAATCAACCACACGTTGCGTGGCATCTGGCTGCGCATGTTGGCGCGCTTTTACTGCCATTTCCATCAACAAGGTACGATTGAGCATAGGGGCGAGCATGTGTTTTAAGCTTTCTGGCGTCATACTGGCCTGAGGACAAATTTTTGCTGCCCCGATATTCTCGAGGAATCTCGCGTTTGCAGTTTGATGATCATCAACCGCACTCGGAAGTGGAACAAATATAGCAGCTACACCTGCGGTTGCCACCTCTGTCACGGTTAATGCCCCTGCACGGCAAATGATCAGATCCGCATCTGCATAGGCTTTGGCCATATCTTCAATAAACGGCTGAACCACCACATTTAAACTTTGCGGTGCATCTGCATAAGCAGCTTGGGTCAATTGTTGTTTATTTTGACCGCACTGGTGAAACACGGTAAGCGGTACATCTAACTGTGCCAATGCTTTGGGCACACATTCATTCAGCGCCTGTGCACCGAGTGACCCACCCACCACCAAGATTTTCAACGCTTCTGCAGCACTTTCACGTTGTTGGTAACGATAGGATGGATTATAAATATCAATAATTTCACGGCGCACTGGATTGCCCGTGGTCACGACTTTGGCAGTGGCAGCAAAAGTATCCGGAAAAGCCTGACATACGGTTTTGGCAATACGAGACAGTTGGGTATTGGTGAATCCAGCCACCGCATTTTGCTCATGAATAATCACAGGAATACCGAGTAAGCGCGCAGCCAATCCTCCTGGTCCTGCCACATACCCACCAAAACCTGCTACCGCATCCACTTTGAGTGCACGCATATAACGCATCGCAGCCCATGTCGCATTGAGAATTTTAAACGGTGCTAATAGCTTACGTGCGACACCATTGCCGCGAACGCCTTGAATATCAATCTGACAAATTCGAATATCATGTTGTTGTAAGAGGCGATTTTCCATTCCTGAAGGCGTTGCTAACCAAGAAACCTGATGCCCCTGTTGTTGTAATTGTTTTGCGACAGCCAATGCCGGAAAGACGTGTCCACCGGTACCAGCAGCCATCATCATAATGTGTCGAGAAGCTTTGTTTTGGAAATCAGTCACGGCTTAATTCTTCAATACAATAAAAAAGTGAAAGGTCTATTTTAAAAGAGGCAATTGTAATCCCAAA
>JASLIY010000216.1 GCA_030152675.1 Acinetobacter sp. | reverse complement strand
GACGAAGAATACTGGCAGATTCAAAATCAACTCGACCATCCTGAAAGCCTCAGCGACAATGACTTAGCAAACTTATATAGTCGTTTTGATGAGATCAATGGCTATT
This sequence comes from Acinetobacter sp., assembly GCA_030152675.1. GTDB lineage: Bacteria > Pseudomonadota > Gammaproteobacteria > Pseudomonadales > Moraxellaceae > Acinetobacter. The sequence continues at coordinate 5,399 of JASLIY010000216.1, read as the reverse complement.
CAGCGCCCGCCAAAGCTTCACAATTGATGGCCGGTTTGGGCTTTTTTGAGCACCAATCTCAACTTGATGTCTCTAGTTTCTCCGGCGGTTGGCGTATGCGTCTCAACCTCGCACGCACGCTAATGAGTCGTTCTGATTTATTATTACTTGATGAGCCCACCAACCACTTGGACTTGGATGCGATTTTGTGGCTTGAAGATTGGCTCAAAGCCTATGCTGGCACCTTGGTATTGATTTCACATGACCGTGATTTCCTCGATGCCATCACCGATCATATTCTGCATATCGAAAATCAAGAGCTCACCCTATATACCGGCAACTATTCAACCTTTGAAACTACACGTGCTGAACGTTTGGCACAGCATCAACAAGCATTTGAAAAACAAGAAGAGACTCGCGCACATTTACAAAAATTTATTGACCGCTTTAAGGCCAAAGCCACCAAAGCGCGCCAAGCACAAAGCCGTATTAAACAACTTGAACGCATGCAAGAACTTGCACCTGCACATGTAGATACACCATTTACCTTTAGTTTCCGTGAACCCACCAAGATGAGTTCACCTTTACTGACCTTGGAACATGCCGATATTGGTTATGCCAATAAATTGATCGTCACCAATGTCAGTCTACAAATTACCCCAAGCAGCCGAATCGGCCTACTTGGGATGAATGGTGCAGGTAAATCGACCCTGATCAAATCTTTGGTTGGCGATCTAGCGCTGATCCAAGGACAACGTAACGCCTCAGAATTACTCAATATTGGTTATTTTGCTCAGCATCAAATGGATGCACTGGATGGCAATGCCAGTCCGATGCTACAACTGGCGCGTATTGCTGATAAAAAAATCAGTGAAGCGACATTACGTTCATTCCTCGGTAGCTTTGGCTTCAGTGGCGAACGTATGGATACGCCAAGTGAAAGTTTCTCTGGGGGTGAACGTGCCCGTTTAGCATTGGCCTTGATCGTATGGCGTCGTCCAAATGTGTTGATCCTTGATGAGCCAACCAACCATTTAGACTTAGACATGCGTCATGCATTAACCATGGCCTTACAAGACTTTGAAGGCGCCGTGGTGCTGGTTTCGCACGAACGTCAGTTGATCGCCAGTGTCTGTGATGAATTAATTTTGGTTCACGACGGCCAACATCGTGATTTCGATGGTGATCTACAAGATTATGCCAACTGGTTACGTCAAGCACGTATTGATTTGATGAAAAAAGGTCCAGTACTGGCAACCGCACCCGTCAAGTCTTTGGTTGAAACCCAACCGACCATTTCAAAACTCGATAAAGAAGCACAGCGCAAAGAAACAGCACGTCGCCGTGATCTCAGTCGCCCGATTCGTAAAGATATCGAAAAAGCAGAAACCAAGATCAGTCGCCTCCAAACACAATTGACTGAGATCGAAAACCAACTGGCCGATACCGCCCTGTACGATGCAGCACGCAAAGATGATCTGCTGAAGTACATGAATCAACAAACTGAGCTTAAGTCATCTCTGGCTCAGGTCGAAGAACAGATGCTAGAACTGATGATGCAGCTTGAAGAGCTAGAAAGTTCGTTCGAATAAACTGCAGCACTGAATCGCCGATCTTGTTCTAAACATCTAAAAAGCCATTTCCAATCAAAAAGCACAACTCATTGTGCTTTTTGGTTTTTCTGTTTCTTGAAGTTTTAGATCACAACCACCCGATCGCTCAGATTGGATTCCTTCAGGCATATGACTTCCCAAAGCGCATGCTTACATCTATGCATGGTGTTGAATCTATGGTTTGGATGGATCTAAAGTTTTGCATGCCGTACACGCTGCGATAGCCATTTTAAGATAAGTGATTTAACACCAGAAATAACGCAATGAGCGCTCAAGATCTAGGGCTGAAACCTCCTAAAATCACACTTCTTTAATTTTTCTTAATAGTAAAATCAACCACCGTGGAACATAAAATACTATGTAGTTAAATTACACAAGCAGCCTGAACTGAACTGAACTGAACTGAACTGAACTGAACTGAACTGAACTGAACTGAACTGAACTGAAAGAGCATCCCACTTTAAATTCAAATACCAACATTTAAATTCAAAGTCATGACATCCAAGCAGGTGCACTCAAAAAAATAATACAGTTATCCACAGCCACACCAAGTATTTAATAACGCTATTTTTGAATTCAAAAAATAAAACTCGGCATAAATGATCCGATTTAGAATTATCCACAAGTGATTTTACTGCAATTTAAGCTAATTTAAAGATAAAGAAACTGCTTTCAAAGCCCAAAAGCTAACTTTGAATTTAAAATAATATTGTTTTATCTGCTGCTTTTAGTCTGCATATTCGATCAAATCTAAATGATATTTTTAGTTTTTAGGATGAAAAAATCGCAGTTCAAGCAAGGTCCATGTGGATGAGAAATGCCAGAGTTCTTGGATCAGCACCTGATCTTGATCCGACTTTAAATATACAGTACAGCGTGTAGACTGCTCATCAAACTCAAATTCCTCAGCAGCAACAGCAGGCTTCTGGGGTTTCCACACTGCATTTTGGACCGCATGTGCGATCTGGTCATAGCGATTTAAACTACTCTCTACACGACCTCGATCCTGATAAATGATCTGTAATTGCGCATGCTCATATTGACGTAGCACCGCAACATCCCCTCGATAAAAGGCATCCAACCAAACATCTCTAACCAGCTCTAAATCTTGTTTCATTCTGACCTACTCCCCAAGCCTATCAAGCTCAATCATGGCATATGAATAAGTCATTTTGCATAAAAAAGCACCTCGAAAGGTGCTTTTTTTCAACTGATTTTGAGCAGTTATTTATGCAATATTAGGCATCAATATCGGCATTTAATGCATTTTCTTCAATAAATGCACGTCTAGGCTCAACATCGTCACCCATCAAGCAAGAGAACATACGATCCGCTTCAATCGCATCATCAATAGTGACTTGCAACATACGACGTGTATCTGGATCCATGGTGGTTTCCCACAATTGCTCGGCGTTCATCTCACCTAGACCTTTATAGCGCTGAATCATCATGCCACGTCGAGAATCTGCAATCAGATGCTGCCAGACTTGATGGAAATCTGTCACATTGATTTTCTTCTCGCTTTTTTGCAGATAAGCGCCTTCTTCGAGCAAGCTAAACCAGCTCTTCGAATTTTGGAGTAAACGCTTATATTCATTTGATGCCAACAGTGTGGAATCAAGCAAATAATGCTGCGGCAAGTTATGCACAAAAATGGTCATTCTCGGCCAGTAATGTGTGACTTTTTCGCCATTGGCATGTTCTTTTTCAAAACTTTCTAAGCTGATTTCAGGTCTTAGGCTTGGCTGTATACGCGTAATGGCTTCAGACAACTGATTTGCCCATTGCATCACATAGCCGTGATCATGATTTTGATCGATTTTAAAACCATCCAACTCAAGCAAAGCATCCAATAGGCTTGCAGGATAACGCAATGTTAAACGTTGGATACTCTTCTGAGCAGTCTGATAGTCTGCAATCACACTCGCCAATGCATCACCACGAATTGCAGGTGCTTCAGCACTGATATGCAACTCCAGCTCATCAATCGCATTGGAAATCAGATAGTCATCGAGCGCATCATTGTCTTTCAGATACTGCTCTTGCTTGCCTTTTTTGAGTTTATACAACGGTGGTTGTGCGATATAAATATGACCACGCTCCACCAACTCAGGCATTTGTCTAAAGAAGAAGGTCAAGAGCAAAGTACGAATGTGCGAACCATCGACGTCAGCATCGGTCATGATAATGATTTTGTGATAACGCAATTTGTCCGGGTTATATTCTTCACGTCCGATGCCACAGCCGAGCGCTGTAATCAAAGTACCGACTTCCGCAGATGAGATCATACGGTCAAAGCGAGCACGCTCAACGTTCAAAATCTTACCCTTCAATGGCAGGATCGCTTGCATCTTACGGTTACGGCCCTGTTTTGCAGAACCGCCCGCAGAGTCACCTTCCACCAAGTACAGTTCAGACAATGCTGGATCTTTTTCTTGGCAGTCCGCGAGCTTACCAGGTAAGCCAGCGATATCAAGCGCACTCTTACGACGTGTCATCTCACGCGCTTTACGTGCTGCATCACGCGCACGTGCGGCATCAATGATTTTCCCTGCAATCGACTTGGCTGCAGTTGGATTTTCTAACAGATACTCAGAAAAGGCTTTGTTCATGGCCTGCTCAACTGCAGGTTTTACTTCACTCGAAACCAATTTTTCTTTGGTTTGTGAAGAGAACTTCGGATCTGGCACTTTCACAGAAACGATCGCAGTCAAACCTTCACGCGCATCATCACCAGTGACGTTGACCTTCTCTTTTTTGAGAATATTTTCACTTTCAAGATATTGGTTTAAGCCACGTGTTAATGCCGCACGGAAACCAGCCAGATGCGAACCACCGTCTTTTTGCGGAATATTATTAGTAAAGCAACGCACGTTTTCTTGATAGGTATCATTCCATTGCAATGCAACTTCTACTGCAATGCCATTATCTGCATCTGCAGTGAAATGGAAAATATCATTGAGATGGGTTTTACCTTGGTTGATATATTTAACAAACTCAGATAATCCCCCCTCATAGTCATAGACATGCTCGAGATCGACGCGCTCATCTTTGAGTACGATCCGCACCCCCGCATTGAGGAAAGACAGCTCTCGAAGACGACGTGCTAAAACTTCAACATTAAAAATCGTTTGGCTAAATGTTTCACTGCTTGGCCAAAAACGCACTGTGGTCCCAGACTTCTCTGTTTCACCCACAACTTTCAATGGATACTGTGAATCGCCATGACGGTATTCTTGTTGATGGATCAAACCTGCGCGCTGAATGGTCAGCTCAAGCTTACTTGAAAGCGCATTGACTACGGAGACACCAACACCATGCAAGCCGCCAGAGACTTTATAACTGTTGTCATCAAACTTACCGCCTGCGTGCAAAATAGTTAAAATCACCTCTGCAGCAGAAACCCCTTCTTCAGGGTGAATATCAGTAGGAATACCACGACCGTTGTCTGAAACGCTGACAGATTCATCCCCATGGATCGTGACTAAAATCTCATCACAATGTCCAGCTAATGCTTCATCAATTGCATTATCGACAACTTCGAACACCATGTGGTGTAGGCCTGTACCATCATCCGTATCACCAATATACATGCCAGGTCGTTTACGAACTGCATCGTGGCCACGTAATACTTTGATACTAGAGGAATCATAAGCTTTTTCAATTGTCTGTTCTATTTGAGAAGCAACTTGATCTTCTGAACTCATGGTTTCTCCCTAGTGAAAAATATGGTCTATGCTAAATAGCTAAAAATCAGATCACTGCGACCTTAACTTGACCGTTATCCACATTGAATAGTTGATAAGG
>JASLIY010000210.1 GCA_030152675.1 Acinetobacter sp. | reverse complement strand
TTAGCTACTGCCATAAACTACTCTAAAAATATGTGCACAATCATGGACTCGCAACTGTCAGCATACATGACGTGAAAAAAAGGATGTTTCAAAGATGAGCCACAGTATAAGCAGTCACTGATTAAAAATACATAGACCTTGTAAAAATAGTCCACTTCTGCAGCAATTTCACGCTTTCACCGCGATTCAGCCCTCTCATTTTCAAGGAGAGCGCTATTTACTGGCTTCAACGGTAATAACTTGGCTTTGATTCTGTACCGGTGCTAAATATTGATAATCTGCGGAGAAGTGAATATCACGAAATCCAATCTCGCTTAAAATACGTTTCAGCTCAGACAAACCAAACCATTTCAGCTTAAATACTTCAAGCTCACTTTGAATACAGTTACCGCTGTTATCCCATAAATCATAACGATGATGAGTGGTCGTCACTTGCTGTACATAATCAATCTCAGATGCCGTCATGGTCAGCGAGATCAACTGATCATTTAAACAATCAAAGGTTTTAACGCTGGATTGACCCAGCTTAAATTGATGCTGAAAGAAAATATCAAAGATTAATCGCCCACCCGACTGCAAACTTTGATAGCACTGCTGCAAAGCTGCGATCGCTTTATCCTCATCATCCAGCAATAAAAATGAACCTGTGGGAATAATGATGGCGGCATAACGTTGCTCAGTCAGAAAGTTTTCAAACTGTGCCATATGCACCCGCTCTTGATCAAAAGCGTAATGACTTAAATTGTGCTGACAAATTTTCAGCATGGGCACAGAACAATCAAAGCCGTAAATGTCATAGCCTTGCTGTAATAATGGAATCAAGATACGCCCCGTTCCCACAGCCGGCTCTAATATCTTGCCGACGACGCCACTTAAGCGCGCTGCATAATATTCCACATCACCAAAACTACAGCCAATTGGTTTATCCAACTGATAAACCTGCGCCGACAATGTTTGATAACTCTGCATATTGACCTCTTCTCTTCTCACGCTTTAACACCTTTAGTGCGTCCACGTTCAAGCAAAAGACTAAAATAAAGACTGAAGACTAAAACTGGTAAGCTTGTTCTACATCACGGAGGGGTTGATAAGCCTGTGTAAATGTCGGCGACATGCGCTTTGGTCGACCCGTGGCGATTTCGACACACGCCCATTTGGTTTGTGCGCTAAACAGTAGGCTTTGATCGGCGGGGCGATAAAACGCATATTGGCGGAACGAATACAACGCATTGATATCACTCAACCAAGTTCGAAGAATCAACTGATCCCCTTCAAAAGCAGCTTTGCGATATTGCACCTGATGCTCAACCGCCACCATGGCATGTTTCAGCTCGAGATATTCGCGCAGCCCCAGTCCGAGTTGCTCAATATGTGCTGTGGCAACATCTTGCATCCACTGCACATAGACCACATTGTTGACATGCCCCAGCGCATCGATATGTTTCGCTTCGACCGTTAAGGCCAAATCAAAGATCTGACTCATTCAGAAGTTCCTCTAGATCCCTCAAAATTTGACTGGCAGCATAACATCGCCGATCTCGAGTTTAAATGTCAGAAAATACTCAACATCTTCACTGTTGTTGCCATCGACGTGCGGGCAGTGTGCAGTTGTGCGTTTGTCTGTGAAATAGCATTGGAACCTCAGCGATTTCCAAGTACAATAGCCGCCAGTCGAGGGATGCTGCGACGCTTCAACGATCCTCACTTAGAGAAATCTAAGCTGACAGATTGTGAACCCGCCAGGCTCGACGCTGAATCAACTTCCCCAGTTGATGAACAACGGCATCCGCGAACAGACTGATCAACATGAAATTAATGGTTTAGGAGATCCCGATGAACGCGGTAAACCCTGCATTTACAGATTATAAAGTAGCTGATATCAACCTTGCTGATTACGGCCGTAAAGAAATCAAACTCGCTGAAGCTGAAATGCCAGCCTTGATGGGCTTACGCCGTCGCTATGCTGAGCAAAAACCTTTGGCCGGTGCCAAGATTTTGGGTTGTATTCACATGACCATCCAAACTGCGGTTTTGATCGAAACTTTGGTTGAGCTCGGTGCTGAAGTCCGTTGGACTTCTTGTAATATCTTCTCAACGCAAGACCATGCAGCGGCTGCGATTGCGGCAAGCGGTGTTCCTGTTTTTGCTTGGAAAGGTGAAACTGAAGAAGAATACATGTGGTGCCTCGAACAACAAATCAACGCCAATGGCAAAGTTTGGGATGCCAACATGATCTTGGACGATGGCGGTGACTTAACCTCATTGGTTCATGAGAAATATGCAGACTTACTTGATCATATCCACGGCGTAACCGAAGAAACCACCACAGGCGTACAACGTCTGCTTGAAATGTGGAAAGACGGTTCACTCAAAGTTCCTGCGATCAACGTCAACGACTCTGTAACCAAATCTAAAAATGACAACAAATATGGCTGCCGCCACTCGCTCAACGATGCGATCAAACGCGGTACAGATATGTTGCTTTCTGGTCGTCGTGCATTGGTCATCGGTTATGGTGATGTGGGTAAAGGTTCTGCACAATCACTGCGCCAAGAAGGCATGATTGTACGCGTAACTGAAGTTGACCCAATCTGCGCTATGCAAGCATGTATGGATGGCTACGAAGTTGTTTCTCCATATAAAAATGGCGTACAAACTGGCAAGAAAGAAGATATCAATCTTGACCTATTACAAAACACTGACTTGATCGTGACCACAACGGGTAACTACCATGTCTGTGACGCTGCAATGCTCGATACGCTTAAAGCGGGCGCAGTGGTATGTAACATTGGTCACTTTGATACTGAAATCGACACCAACTACCTCCGTGGTTACAAGTGGGTTGAAGTTAAACCTCAAGTTCACCAAGTGTATCGCAGTGAAAATGAGCAAGACTATCTGATCTTGTTGTCTGAAGGTCGTTTAGTAAACTTGGGGAATGCAACAGGTCACCCATCACGCATCATGGATGGTTCATTTGCCAACCAAGTCTTGGGTCAAATGCATTTGTTTGCTGAGAAATTTGCAGACTTAAGCCCAGAACAGAAAAAAGCCAACATCCGTGTTGAACTGTTACCGAAGAAATTGGATGAAGAAGTTGCTGCAGCCATGGTTTCAGGCTTTGGTGGTGTCTTAACTCAGTTGACAACGGAACAAGCTGACTATCTCGGTGTTGCTGTTGAAGGTCCATTTAAATCAGATAGCTACAAATACTAAGACCCGGTACAACCGTACCAGATCACGCACTGAAGTCCGATTTCAAATCGACAGCGACATGGCGAGAACCAGCAAAACCAAATCGCTGCAATCAACAATCGCCCCCACCTTCAGTGCATCACATGTATTTGGGTGAGGCTTGGGGCAACACTGCCCCAAGCCTTCTTCGCGATTAGAGCAAGGCAGAGATAATAACAGGACCTCAACATGACAAAACGTGTTCCCATTTCGTTTGAATTTTTTCCAACTAAAACCGATGCCGGTGCTGAAAAACTACGCCTGGTACATCAAGAACTAAAAGTTTTACACCCTGATTTTTTTTCGATTACTTATGGTGCTGGGGGCTCAACGCGTGAGCGTACCTTGGCCGCGATTAATGACTTTAACGGTCAAGGCGTCCCTGTTGCACCGCACCTCTCCTGTATCGGTGATGACAAATCCCGCATTGCAGAACTACTCGACCAGTATCAATCACTCGGCATTAACCGCATCGTTGCACTGCGTGGTGACTTACCCTCAGGTCAAGTCGGCTTAGGTGAACTGCCTTATGCGCAGGACTTGGTGCGCTTTATCCGTGAACATTCTGGTGATTACTTCCACATCGAAGTCGCCGCCTACCCTGAAATGCATCCCCAAGCAGAATACTTTGATGCGGATATCCAGCATTTTGTGGAAAAGGTCAATGCCGGTGCCAATGCCGCGATCACCCAGTTTTTCTTCAATCCAGATGCATATTTCTATTTTATGGAACGCATTCAAAAAGCTGGTGTTGATATTCCAGTAGCGCCTGGGATTATGCCGATCACCAATGCCAGCAATTTAATTCGCTTTGCAGATGGCACCGGTGCTGAGATTCCACGTTGGATTCGCAAACAACTGCATACCTATGGCGATGACACTGATAGCATCAAAGCCTTTGGTCATGAGGTGGTACTGAAGATGTGTGAGCGTTTATTGGCTGGGGGTGCGCCAAGTTTGCACTTTTATACCATGAACCATACCGACCCAACCCGTCAGTTGGTGTTGGATCTTGGCCTTAACTAATCCCAACCGAACCATCGCGTGCGCCGATCGCGCGATGGTTTTGATCGACCCATCATTTCACTAGAGTTTGAGTACGCTGTTATGCCCCGTTTTTATATCGATGCCCCTTTAGCTGTCGCAACACAGTTAGAACTCACTGCGTTGGTTTTTCATCATTGGGTCAAGGTATTACGGGCGCAAGTCGGTGATCAAGCCATACTATTTAATGGTCAAGGTGGGGAATATCATGCCACGCTGACCGAGATCAATAAAAAAATCGCTATGGTGCATATTGATGCTCATGTCAGTGACAACCGCACGCCAGCATTTCGCAGTGTTTTAGGTCAAGTCATGAGCAAGGGCGATCGTATGGATTATGCGATCCAAAAAGCCACCGAACTCGGTGTTTATCAGATTCAACTTCTCACCTCTGAACGTTGTGAAATGCGTTTGAAGTACGAACGTGATCAAAAGAAAATTGAACATTGGCAAGCCATTGCCATTGCTGCCTGTGAGCAATGCGGTTTAAATATTATCCCTGAGGTCTTGGCACCCCTGACCTTAAGCGAATGGCTC
>JASLIY010000206.1 GCA_030152675.1 Acinetobacter sp. | reverse complement strand
TGCGTCTTGAAATCGCCTCCAACACCACAATGCTGTCATCCACCACAAAACCGGCCGCCACCGTCAAGGCCATCAGACTGATATTGTTGATTGAAAAACCAGAAGCATACATCAGCGCAAATGTGCCCAGCATCGAGATCGGGATGGTGATCGCAGGGATCAACGTGGCGCGCCCATTGCGTAGAAAAACAAACACCACCAAGATCACCAAGATCACTGCAACGATCATGCTGTGTTCGATTTCAGCGATCGAGGCTTTGATGGTTTGGCTACGATCGACGGCATCATGAATCTCAATCGCTGGCGGCAAGGTATCCTTAAACTGCGGCAAAAGCTGCTTCACCCGCTCAATGGTGTCGATGACATTGGCATTGGGCTTTTTAAAAATCAAAATTAATACCGCAGGTTGCTGCGAATAGTAACCGGCATTATTGATATCCAGCACCGCATCTTTCACCTCAGCCACATCCGACAAGCGAATCGCAGCACGATCCTCATAACGCAGAATTAAAGGTAAATAATCCGCAGCCTGTTTGAGCTGATCCTCACTCTGGATTTGCCATTGTTGATCTCGATCTTCTGTGATGCCTTGAGGGATTTTGCTGTTATTGGCTTGAATGGTTTTACGTATGTCGTCCAGACCCAAGCCATAATGTGCCAACTGCAAAGGATTCGCTTCGACGCGTACCGCAGGCTGAGCAGATCCTCCTAGCGTGACACTGCCGACCCCTTCGATTTGTAATAGTTTCTGCCCCAAAATACTGTCCGCAGCATCATAGATCTTGGCCAAGGGCATGGTTTTCGAGGTCAGCGTCAAGGCCATCACAGGTGCCTCAGCTGGATTGACGATCCGATAGGTTGGATTGCTTTGTAACCCTGTCGGCAACATGGCCATTGAGGCATTGATTGCCCCCTGTACATCGCGTGCTGCACCGTTAATATCACGATCTATATCAAACTGTAAGGTGACTTGACTCGAACCCAAGGTACTGCTTGAGGTGATTTGACTCACCCCAGACAGACGACCAAGCTGACGTTCTAAAGGTGTGGCCACGGTGGCGGCCATGACTTCAGGACTGGCTCCGGCTTGCTTTGCCGTCACGGTGATGGTGGGGAAATCAATTTGTGGCAAGGAGGCGACTGGCAACAAATGAAATGCCAGCATGCCCAACAAACTCAAGCCTAAACTCAGTAAGGTGGTGGCCACCGGGCGGCGAATAAAGTGCGATGAGATGCTCATGACTGATCCGCCTCTGTACGCAACTTATTGGCTTGACGTACCTGTTCAGCCTCAACTGTCAACAAATGCGAATAGGCCGGCAATTGACTGGCATCAAGCGCTGGACGGCGCTGTCCCTGTAGTCGCTGTCCCACATAGTCAAAAGCCAAATAGATCACCGGCGTGGTAAATAAAGTCAGCAATTGACTCAGGATCAAGCCCCCAATCAAGGTAATACCCAAAGGATGGCGTAACTCCGCGCCCATACCATTGCCCAGTATCAATGGCACTGCACCCAAAATGGCCGCCACTGTGGTCATCAAGATCGGTCTAAAGCGCAACAAGCAGGCTTGATAGATGGCCTCAGTCGGACTCAAGCCTTGTTGCCGCTCTGCATCGAGTGCAAAGTCGATCATCATAATGGCATTTTTTTTCACGATCCCGATCAATAGCACAATCCCGATCACGGCGATAATATCGAGTTCATAGCCGCCGATCCCCAAGGCCAATAAGGCACCAATCCCAGCAGAGGGTAAGGTCGAGAGAATGGTAAAGGGGTGAATAAAGCTTTCATACAGCACCCCCAACACGATATACACCACCACAATCGCTGCGAGAATCAACCACAAGGTATTGCTTAAGGCACTTTGAAATGCCAAGGCTGTACCTTGAAATTCGGTACTCATGCTATCGGGGAGATCTAACTGTTGCTCTGTGTCCCGAATGGCTGCAATGGCTTTTTCCAAAGACACGCCTTCGGCCGTATTGAATGAGATTGTTGCGGTAGGAAATTGCCCTAAATGATTGATTTCAACCAAGGCATTGCGATGTTCGATCTTGGCGATATTGCTGAGACGCACCAGACTGCCATTGGCGGTCGGCACATGAATACGCTGTAGCGCATCCAGCCCTTGTGTTGTGGTGTCGTCGAGATTGAGTACCACATGATACTGATTACTCTGGGTAAAGATGGTACTGATCATGCGCTGACCAAAGGCGTTGTATAAGGCATTACTGATATCTGCACTGCTGATCCCATATTGGGCTGCCGTATCCCGCTGAATATCCAGATAAACCTGCTGAGCACGGTCTTGCCAATCACTGGCCAGATCGGTTAACTCCGGACGTTGCTGTAAGGCCTGCAACAGTTTGGGTACCCAAATGCCGAGATCTTGGCTCATCGGCGACTGCAAGCTCAATTGATAGGGCGTTCTGCTTTGGATGGTATCGATGGTCAGATCTTGCACCGGTTGGATATAGACCGTCATGCCTTGCGCCGCACTGACCCGTTGCTCCAAACCTTGAAGCACCTCTGAGAGCGGCGCACGTTGTGATTTGTCTTTGAGATTAATTAAAATGCGCCCAGTATTTAAAGCCGTATTGCCATTATCGATGCCAATAAATGACGACAAGCTCTCCACGGCGGGATCTTGCATCATCAAATCAGCCGTTTGCTGCTGTTTACGCTGCATGGCTTGAAATGAAATCGACTGATCCGCCTCGGTAATCGCCACCAATTGTCCAGTATCTTGGATCGGGAAAAAGCCTTTGGGAATAAAAACATATAACAAGACCGTGAGCACAAAAGTCACCAAGGTCAGGATCAAAAATAGCCCCTGACGTGCCAACACCCAACGCAACATCTGGGCATAATGCTCGATCAGATTTGACCAAAAGCGCCCCATCCAGAGATAAAAACTTCCGCTTTTCATTTGGCTGTTGTGTTGTAACAAACGCGCGGACAACATCGGGGTCAGGGTCAAAGAGATAAAGGCCGACAGTAAAATCGCCACCGATAAGGTCACGGCAAATTCACGAAACAAACGCCCAATCACATCATTCATAAAGATCAGTGGAATCAGCACTGCAATCAATGAAATTGTCAAAGAAATAATGGTAAAGCCGATTTGCGCAGAACCTTTCAATGCTGCATTGAGTGGGGATTCGCCTTGCTCAATATAGCGTGAGATATTTTCCACCATCACGATGGCATCATCGATCACAAAACCTGTGGCAATGGTAAGTGCCATCAGGGTCAAATTATTAATGGAAAATTCGCACACATACATCACTGCAAAGGTACCAACCAGCGATAAAGGCAGCGCCAAAGCCGGAATCAGCGTGGCCTGTGTACTGCGTAAAAACAAGAACACCACCAGCACCACCAAAAACATCGCCAATAGCAGCTCAAACTCGACATCATTCAGTGAGGATTCGATCGCGATACTGCTGTCATTCAGGATTTGAATTTGAGCGGCCTGTGGAAAGTGACTGTGCAACTCAGGCAAGATTTCCCTGATTTTGGCATTGACCTCAAGCACATTGGCATTGGGTTGCGGCTGTACATTGACCACAATTGCAGGCGTTTGGCTGCTAGATGCCCCCTGCCGTTGCCCGACCCAAGCAGCCAAACGAATATTTTCAGCCGCATCATTGACTGCAGCGATATCGGACAGTCGAATCGCCGCGCCATTTTTATAGCCGATTACCAGGCTTTGAAAATCTGCTGCACGTTTGAGTTGATCGTTACCATCGATGCTAGACGACTGCAAGGCACCATTAATTTCACCTTTGGCTTGATTGACATTGGCGGCACTGACTGCGCTGCGTACATCTTCGAGGCTAAGCCCCATATTGGCCAAAGCATCGGCATTGACCTGAAGTCGAACCGCAGGTCGCTGTGCCCCACTCACTCGAATCAAGCCGACACCATTGATTTGCGAGAGTTGCGGTGCCAAACGAGTTTCCACCAGATCCTCAAGTTTCGGGATCGATAACTCTTTGGAACTGATCGCAATACTCATAATCGGCTGATCGGCTGGATTGACCTTGCTATATGTCGGTGGAGACAGGAGATCTTTGGGCAGAAGATTTTCCGCCGTGTTAATCGCAGCTTGTACCTCCTGCTCCGCAACATCTAAGTCCAACTCCAAATTAAACTGCAAAGTAATGTAGGAGGCGCCATTTGAACTGGTTGAGGTCATTTGGCTTAAGCCCGACATCTGTCCAAACTGGCGTTCTAAGGGCGCGGTAATGGTGGATGCCACCACATCCGGACTGGCGCCGGGATAGCGGGTCGTGACCTGAATGGTCGGATAATCCACATTGGGCAATGCTGCAACCGGTAAAAACCGCCAAGCCAGTACACCGGTTAAAAACAACGCGAGCATCACCAATAAGGTGGCAACCGGCCGTAAAATAAAAATACGTGAGGGATTCATCTGTCCTCCTATTACGGCTTACTGGCCGATGCGGGTGGACGGAAGCTGTGCGGCATGTTTTGCACGGTCTGTTGCGGATCAGGGCTTAAATGTGTAGACATGGGCGGTGCTTGTGCGATGCGGATCTTGGCGCCCTGTTTAAGTTTATCCACCCCATCGACCACCACTTGGTCTTGGGTACTCAACTCACCCGTGCTAATCACAGTGTCGAGTCCCACCACCACCCCAGTCGTGACTTTGACTGCAGTTACCGTTTGTTGAGTGGGTTGGACTTTATAAACAAAATAACCCGCATTGCCGAGTTGCAAGGCCACAGTAGGTACGATAATCGCATTGGGGATATTGCCCAGACTCATTTTTATGTTTACAAATTGGTTGGGAAACAAAGACTGCTGTGCATTTTTAAATGCAGCTTTCATCTGAATACTGCCGGTGCTGCTATCGACTTGGCTATCGAGTGCCAACAATTTTCCTTCAGCCAAAACACGGGTATTTTGTCGATCCCATGCTTGGACGGTGATATTGCTTTTGGGCTGATTCATCAAAGGCATGAGTTGGGCCAGATACTGTTCAGGCAAGGCAAATACCACCGTGATGTCCTTGAGCTGAGTAATCTGTGCAATACCTTTGCTGTCTGTGGTGCTGACCCGATTGCCCACATCGACCAAACGTAAACCGATCCGCCCATCGACAGGCGCGGTGACTTGGGTATAACTGATTTGCAACTCTGCATTGTCCACCGCAGCCTGATCTACTTTGACCACACCTTGATACTGTTTCACCAAGGAGGCTTGGGTATCGACCTGCTGCTTGGCGATCGAATTTTGTTTCCAGAGTTGGCGATAGCGCTGTAAATCGAGGTTGGCATTCTCGAGTAATGCTTGATCTTTGAGTAACTGCCCTTGTGCTTTCAACAGTTCAGCTTGCGCCGCACGATCATCGATCACCGCCAACAGCTGACCTTTTCGGACCATACGACCTTCTTCAAAATTGACCTGAGTCAAGATGCCATTGGTCTGCGGCATCACCACCACACTATTGCTCGAGGTCACTGTACCCAGTGACTGAACGGTATAGGGGATATTGTCTTGACGTACTTGCGCCACTCCCACCACGATACTCGGTGCATCGAAACTTTGGTTGTCGCTCGCATCAAGTCGATTGGCATCGATAGCGCTATTGCGATCGACACTCGGATTGAAAATATGAAATACAAACCAGCCAATCCCCAGTAGCGTAAATAGAATCAATGCATAGCGAATCAAGCGATGGATGCGCTCAGATTTTTTTTGGGCTTGATTCGAGTCAGATGTTTTATTCATATTTTTCATCGTTCCATAGTGCTGATCACACTGATCAGCCGCGTAGGCAGTAGTGAATGAGATTGAGCTCGGGATGCTGCAAAGAAGTGCTTGATGTTGACCCTGCTTTATTGTTGTTGGCTGACACTGGTCTAGACTTTATTCTTGCCGGGTTTATGCTTGTTTTATGCAAGTTTCAAACTTGTTTTATGTGAAATTAATAGAAATATGCGCATCAAATTGAGCGGTGTTTTTTGCGGTGTTGCGTTATATTTTTAGATGACAAAGCAATGATATGCAGATTAATTTAAAGAAATAAACTGTTTAGAACAGGTTATTAAAATCATCCGATTTAACTGTTTGATTGTGAATATTTTTATACGTTTAGCGTCAGTAATCATTCACCCAGCAAGGGGGCTGCCACTTGCTGGGTGAATGGGATTTTTGTTTCACTTGTCGCGTACAGCGTGCACGACTGAAATGGTTATGCAGCTTCGATCTTCGTTGCAGATTTCCAACTGTCTAAGTCTCTTAAACGATCTAGATAGAGCTGAATATTCGGATAAGTCTCTGACAAATTCATGGTTTCGATCAGGCCATTGAGCACAAAGCCAATCATAAAGTCTGCACCCGTCAAACGTTCAGACACCAAAAAGGTTCGACCATCGAGATAGTCGTTCACATAGCCAAAGACTTTATCAAACTCGTTTTGGGCATATTTTTCCAAGAACACCAACTCAGTCCCTTGCTGCGATTCAAAAGAGTTAAACAGTTTGAGAAGGTACGGCAACATGGCAGAGCTTTCAGAGAAATGAATCCACTGTAAATATTCAACATAGTCCGGATCATCCACCTCAGGTGCCAAATGCGGTGCATATTTTTGGATCAGTAACTCTACGATCGCACCCGATTCAGAAATAATCTTTCCATCCAAACCAATCACCGGAGATTTACCCAGTGGATGAACCAACTTAAGTGACTTCGGTGCCAAATGCGTTTTGGCATCACGTGCATAACGCTTTAATTGATAAGGTTGCTGAATCTCTTCGAGTAACCACAAAATTCGAAATGAACGTGAAGCATTTAAATGATGTAAAACAATCATATTTTTTCCTTATTCTTTCAGACCATATTTTCAAGACAGATTTTTAAAACAAACTTTTAAGACAATTTAAGCGTCAATTTGAATCACAACTTTGCCAAAATTTTCACCCTTGAGCATGCCAACAAAGCTCTCTACGGCATGTTCTAAGCCCACCACAACATGCTCTTTATATTTGATCTGTCCGGCATCGAGCCATGCAGACATCTGTTGGTAGAACTCAGGATAATGTGCAGCATAATCTTCAAAGATAATAAAACCTTTGATGCTAATGCGTTTTTTAATCAAGGTACCCATAAATGCAGGCAAGCGATCAGGGCCTTGTGGGCGTTCAGTGGCGTTGTACTGAGACACGACGCCACACATCGGAATACGTGCGGCAGTATTTAACAATGGAAGCACAGCATCAAAAACTTTGCCGCCGACATTCTCAAAGTAAATATCAATCCCCTTCGGCACCGCTTGTTTCAGTTGTTCAGCAAAGTCATCTGCATGGTGGTCGATACATGCATCAAAACCCAGTTCTTCAACCGCATAACGGCATTTTTCTGCACCGCCTGCCACACCCACCACACGGCAGCCTTTAATTTTAGCGATCTGCCCCACGGTCGAACCGACTGGGCCAGTTGCCGCAGCGACTACCAACGTCTCCCCGGATTGAGGTCGACCAATATCCATCAGCCCCATATAAGCCGTAAAACCAGGCATTCCCAAGATGCCTAAGGCACGACTTGGATGCGCAGGTGCGCTACCCAAACGTTGACATTGACTGCCATCAGAAATGGCATAGCTTTGCCAACCATTGCCAGATAAGACCCATTCACCGACTTGAAACTTAGGATTTTTTGAGGCAACCACTTGGCTGACCGTACCGCCGACCATCACTTCACCCAACGCAACTGGTGCAGCATAAGACGGTGCATCACTCATCCGACCGCGCATATAGGGATCGAGAGACAAGTAAATGGTTTTCAGTAGAATTTGCCCATCCTCAAGTGCAGGCATCTCTACGGTTTCTAAATTAAAATTGGCCTGTGTCGGTTCCCCGACAGGACGTGAGGCCAAAACAAGGCGTTGGTTTTTCACAATATTCATGTCTTATACTCCAGAGTCCATCTTCAAATTCGATCAATCAATTTCAATGTGTGGCATATGCGAGATCACCGCATCCTTGGACGTGCTTGACCACCCCAACCAAAGCAACTTTACAATGCTTGCCGTTGAGTTATACTCTAAATTAGACGACTGGTCTACTTTTGTTTAGGTTTTATACGATTATGCCGCTTGTGATGAAGAAATCTGATTTAAAACGCCAACAGATCCTCAATAGCAGTCTGGCCTTGGTCCTACATAAAGGCTTTGTTGGCGTCGGCTTACAGGAAATTTTAAAAAACTGTGGCGTGCCCAAAGGTTCGTTCTATCATTACTTTGAATCCAAAGAGACGTTTGGATGCGAACTACTGCGCTATTACATCAGCCAATATCAACAGCGCTTAAATCAGTTGTGGGGCATGGATGCCTCAGCCAAGAATAAGCTCATGCATTACTTCCAGCTTTGGATCCATGACCCAGAGATTGATGCCGGTTGGGCGGATCGTTGCCTGATCGTCAAGTTGGCTGCAGAAGTCTCGGATCTATCTGAAGATATGCGCATCATCATGGTCGAAGGCACAGACATCCTCACCCAGCACATCAGCGACCAGATCCGTCAAGGTGAACAACAACAGTCGATTCGAGTCAATGCTGCACCAGACGCCGTGGCGCAAGTGCTGTATCAAATGTGGCTCGGTGCCGCCCTGCTCAGCAAATTGCATAAAAACAAAAGCGCCTTAGAACAGGCGCTGGTGGCGAGTGATTTTATGTTGGGGGGAGAAATTAATTAATAATTAAACAGCGTCTGATGTCGATTTTAAAATTTATACTGACTCACCCAAGCGATACCTCTGTAACGGGCTTTTCGGTTTATCTGGAATCGTGCGTTGGATTAGCCCTGCCTCTAGTGCTGGATTAAGATAGTTTTTCTGGAAACTAGCGCGATGCACCAGTCCAAGCAGCGCCATTAATTCTGTCAGGCGATACTCACGCTGATCCATCAGCAATATCAGCTGCATCACTTGATCACTGACATTCTCCTGTATTTGTACGCTGCCCCGATCAATCTTGGTTGAACTTTGGATCGCATCCACAATCATCTGCAAAATAAAAGTGATAAAGGGTGCAGCATCCGCTTGATCGGTACTGGCTTGCAGCGCGGTGTAATAGGCTTTTTGATGCTGATTAATCAAACTTTCAACCGGAATATTGGCAAAGATGCTATGCCATTGACTGAGTATCAAGGTCTGCCACAGTCGCCCCATACGTCCATTACCATCTGCAAAGAGATGAATAAACTCAAACTCATAATGAAAAATACAACTTTGAATCAAAGGATGTTCTTCACTATCTCGAAGCCACTGCAATAACTCTCCCATCAGACGATGGAGTTGGTTGGCTGGTGGTGCCATATGCACCACGCGATCGCCTAACATCACTCCAACGCCACCATGACGATAACAACCGACTTCATCAATTAAACCACTCATGAGGATTTGATGTGCTTCTAACAAATCATCTTCACTGCTCGGTTGCCAACGCGGCATAGCCTCATAGGCCTTAAGCGCATTACGTACTTCTTGAATTTCTTTGGGTGGAGCGATCACCGCTTGACCATTGATGATCGCAGTGATTTGTGCCTCACTCAGGGTATTGCCTTCTATTGCAAGCGAGCCTTGAATGGTTCTGATTCGATTGGCTTTCCTGAGTTTTAAGGCATCTTGAGGTTGGGCTGTCGCGGTTAAGCGTCCAATTGACTCACTGATCTCTGCCACCAAATGAAGGATATTCGAAGTAATACGATAAGGTGGCTGGTATTTCATGGACGGTCCTATTTTCCATCAGGAATCTAAAAGTACGGATTGCAATAATATATTGAACGCTTAGCTTGTACGGTAGCTTGTACGGTAGCTTGTACGGTAGCTTGTACGGTAGCATGATCACTGACTTAAGTGCACCTGCCTAGCTGTATTGAATATATTTAATCATTACTCATCATTTTCGTTGACCAATCACTAACAGCTTCCTGTACAACGCCATTGTCGTCTATTAAAAAATCTATCATTTTTGCATGCTGAAGATTCAAAATATTATTATTTAAATCAACATAGTAGTTTTTCTCCAGCCAATGCCCACCCAAAGTCGATCCCACCATTTCTAATATTGACAAAGAATTATTCTTCAACGTTATATTTAGAAAAGGGGAAGTTTCAGGATAATACTGAAATGAATAACACTTCAATGAGTTCCTGCCCACCAGAGTGATGGTTATAAATTGATTATTCTCTATTTTAAATTTTTCGACTTCTTTCTCGTCAAGGAGTTTGACGGTTAAGAACATGGATGTCTCACATGAACTCACCTTAAAACTATCTGTTTTCTCAAGACTTATAGACTCTCCTGCTGATGCATCTAAGATGCTTACGAATAGTGCTGTAAATATGGAAATGATTCTTTTCATACCGATCTCTTCTCGTTAGCCACGCGTTCAATTTCGTAAGATTCACACTACACTAAACCGAATTTAAGTTTGCTTGATCACTGACATTGCTTTGCCTTCGTATAGTGACTTACTGAAAAATTGCATGCTATTGAATAAATTTATTTCTCTCACACCATGTTGTAAAGTCTGTTTTTAGAAAATTCAGACAACTATTCTCTTTATTTATCATATAGTAAACATTGCTTTGCTTGATTGAAAAATAATAATAGTTTCTCCTGTCCTCACCATAACGCCAATATCCTCCCGATCCCTCATCTATTTGAGTCGGATTAAAAAAACAGATTACTTTCATGCGGAATATAATTTGAATGATCTGTTGTCAACAACCAAGCATTACTCAGTAGATGGGTACTTGTCCCGATCACTAAAAAAATTAAAGCGACTATCGTAAAATATTTACTTTTATTTTTCATAATACTCAATGTTCTGTTGTTATTTATTTGACGACTATTTTTCGTACACCACCAGTATAACACTGACTCGCTAGCATCATCATCAGCCTAAACTCACTTGCCAAACTGTATTTTTAACACGGCGCATGCCTCTGCTGCCTACAATACGTGAATGGCTTTTTCTATGCTAAAATCACGCGCTGAAAATTCCCCCTCAAGTCTGTGATATCGGATATCCCATCCATCGCGGTCTGTTTTTTAAGTTAGGAT
>JASLIY010000170.1 GCA_030152675.1 Acinetobacter sp. | reverse complement strand
CTGGTATTAAATGGCTCTAAAAAACCCTGTTCATTGTCCAGTATCGCGGATTATTACATCCTCTCGACAGCACTCAATCAGCGCTTAAGCCTGATCAATCTCCCCGCAACGCGCTCAGGAATTTCAGTATCGCCATTTTGGAATTTAGACATCTTTCAATATTGCGACAACAATGAATTGGTTTTTGAGCAAGTACAGCTCGAAAATGATGAGCTCTCTAACTTAGAGGATGATCAGCTCTCCTTATGTTTGGTCTATGGATTATCTTTATTTAATTACTTTGCGCTGAGTAGTTATATCGGTATCGCGGATCGGTTGATTCAATATATTCCAGAAAAATTAAGCAGCATCGATCATTTTAAAATGGCGTTAATCGAATACCAATACGTCAACGATACGCTCCTGAGTCAAAGTAATGACCTTTGTTCCAAGCCACAACTCTTAGAAACTGACTTAAATCACATGCTCAATTTAAGATATTTAGTTGAAGATAATTTAAAAAAACTCGTCGATTTTACTTTAAAAAATATTGGGGGCATCGCGGTGATGAAAAACCCTGCCATCCTTAACTTGGTCAATCATTTAGAAATGTTGAAATATCATCCGACGGGGAAATTTCAGTTTTACAAACAATTTATTTAATACAATAGCCACAGCAAGGATATAAAAAAGCCATGTATCAGATTAATGAGTACCGTCAAAAATTACTCAAAAAATTTAAAATTGACCTCAACCCAGTCTCAGCACAAGGCAATCAGATTCAACTTCAAGACGGCACCGTGGCCTATGATTATTTAGCACAGTATGGTGCTCTTCCCTTTGGACACAATCCCACTTTTTTAAAGGATGTGGTTAAAGCTTTTTTGGATCAAGATCAGGTCAACTTTATCCAACCCAATATACTGCCGGTGGTAGAAGCTTTTGCGCAGAAGCTCACTCGCGCGGTACACCCAGATTATTATACCCGTTGTATCACCACCAATAGCGGCACAGAAACAGTTGAGGCGGCACTTAAAGTCGCAAAAATAAAAACCGGCCGAGCCAAGATTTTAAGTGTCTATGATGGATTCCATGGCAAAACCTATAGTGCATTATCTGCCACGGGTTCTCAGCGTTTTAAAATGCCGCACATTCATGATGAGCTCAACCATGACTATGTTGAACTGAACAATATTGAACAACTCACCGAGAAACTACAGAGCAAGCAATATGCAGCCTTTATTATCGAGCCGATATTAGGCGAAGGCGGTATGCGCCCTGCATCACTCAGCTATCTTCAACACGCGGTTGATCTATGTGAACAGACACAGACCATGTCGATCTTTGATGAGATTCAAACGGGCATGGGGCGTTTAGGAGAAATCTGTGCCGCGAAATTATTTCATATTTATCCGGACGGTATTTTATTTTCCAAAGCACTCGGTGGCGGCATGATGCCGATTGGTGCGATGATCTATAGGGAAAAATTTCACAGCTTTAATATCGATAAAAAACACAGCTCCACCTTTGCCAATAATGGTCTAGCGGCAAGGGTTGCCACGGCGGTACTCGATCATCTCAGTGATCCAACACAGCACATTTATGACAACGTAAATACCTTGAGTGTATATCTCGATCAACGTATTCAACAGCTTTGTTTAAGATATGCCCATTTGATTAAGTTCAGTGGTTTTGGCTTGATGCGGAGTTTCGAGTTTTTTGATGATTCTGCTCAGCAAAATATTCTCATGCACTTCTGCCAAAATAATGGTGCGATGGCCTATATCATGTGTGGCTATTTACTCAGACAACATCAAATTTTCCTGATGCCGTTATTATCTCAGCCCTGCTCGATTCGTTTTGAACCCCCACTCAATATCACCCGAGCCGATATTGATCGCTTTACTCAAGCCTTGGCCGAGCTATGTGAAATCGTGGATCATGGACGCTATGATATTTTATTTGGCAATCTGATTGAGCTCGATAAAAGCGACTTCCCTGATATTGCGCAACGCTACCCCGTCTCGCATGTGGAAGATACTCAAATCGCAGCGATCCAATATATTCAGCAAAAAAAACCATTAACGGCAGGTAAAAAATTTGCTTTCTTTATTCACACCACTTCGCCAGAAGATCTAATCAACAGCTTTCCATTTTCAATTAAGCAAAATTTCACTGAATCGCAATTAATGCAGCTTGCAAACCAAATTATAGAGCTCGCCAAAATCGACTATAGCCCTGATGTGGGCGGTTTTTTCTCTGTTTATAATCGCAAGCACTATGTCGATGGGATGTTTGTCTTCTCCCCACTCAGCCCAAGAGACATGATGCAGCTCGGTGAAAAAGACAAATTACAACTGATGTGTGAATATTTACAGGTGGCGAAAGCGCATGGTGCTGAAATCGTGGGGCTCGGTGCCTATACATCGGTGATTGCAGATGGAGGCAATCACCTATTGGCACATGCAAATGATTTACTCATCACCAATGGCAATTCACTCACAGCGCTGGCCACGGTAGAAAGTCTGTTTTCACTGACTCAGGGTGCAGATTTATCGCAGTCATGTGCAGTCATTGTTGGGGCTCGTGGTTCTGTCGGTAAAATCGCTGTTGCCGGTTTAGCACATCGATATGGGCAATTAATCTTGGTCGGACGCCGAGGCAGTGAAGCACGTCTTGAAGCTGAGATCATTCCCTACTTGATCGAAAGTTGCATGCAGTCCGAGTATCACATCATCGAAAATTCATTCTTCGACAAACTACGCCAGTACTTAAAAACAGCTGTGTTGGAGCAACTGACAATAGAACAGCACGCACAGGCCTTATATCAGCTGGGTTTATCGATCGAGACCGACTATCAAATCGCCTTTTCCCGCGCAGATGCGGTCATCTCAGCCACCAGTGAAGGTAAAGCATTTCTCAATACCCAATATCTCAAAAAATCCGCACTGGTTTTTGATGCAGCGCGGCCGTTTGATTTTGTCTCTGATGGACATATTAAAATTTATGAAGGTGGATTGGTTAAACAGCCCAATGCAGTATTTTATAGCGACTGCAATATGATCAAAGCCCCAGCAGGGATTAATTTGGCCTGTCTTTCTGAAACGATCGCGCTAGCACTGGAAAATGTGCAACAACATCAAAGTATCGGTCGCAGCATCGCATTTAAAAAGGCCTGTCAAATTTTAAAGATCGCCAAACAGCAAGGATTCACAGCCATCAATTATGCATCCAAGCAAAAAGTCGCGAGTTAAATACTGCAGGATAAATGCAGTGATTTAATGATCCGCCACATAAATAAAGTGCTCAAAGACCGCCTAAATCCACACCAAGGCGGTCTTTCTTTTTGGGTCAATATTTAGCGGTTATCGTCGCACATCATCACAGTCTTAAAACCGCACTTAATAAATCCATATGGGATGAGCGATTCAAACAACAGGATGCTCTCAATCATGTGAGTCCCACTATCTGTATAAGCCCACACGCTGTTATTTCGCCCCAAAACAATCCACAAATTCTGCGGATAAGTCTTGGGATAAACTTCAATTCAGACCTTCTTTGATCCTCACATCCATTCAGGGGCAAGGCTTTCAGCACCAATGTGGATCATCATAAATCTTCGGCTGTATTGCATCCGACCAGGGATGCAAGGAATACAGATGAGAGATTGTGATTTATCTTCTGATACTTAGGCTATTTCTCAGCCAAACGATATGCTGACCACTGGGGATCGAGCTGTTGCGTGTTCCAGAGCTTAAGCTTTGCGCCAGTTTCTGCAAACAACTCACTCGGCAATCGATCCAAGTCAAACCACTGCCATTCGGCAAAGATATGTGGCTCGGTGACTTTAATCTGTTGTAGATCTGAGGCTTGGATCTGTGCATACAGTCCGACGGTGGTATTACAGCGTGGTGCAGCCGTATTATTCAACAAACAAAATGCCTGTATTTGAGTTGAATCAAGTGCTAAGCCCGTTTCTTCCAACAACTCCCGTGCCCCCGCTTGCTCAAAGTGTTCGC
>JASLIY010000166.1 GCA_030152675.1 Acinetobacter sp. | reverse complement strand
TTACATGACCAACGTCTGCCCAACGATGCCTTGCTGGCCTTATGTTCCTCGACCCTGCTCTGTGCTGGCTTATTGTTTATTCAATATATTCCGAGCTTAAGACCCGAGTTACTCAGCTATTTATTTGGCGATCTGCTCAGTATTGAATGGTCTGATCTTCCCATATTTGCTGCGGTGATCGCCGCTGCAGTGGTGGTGTTATTCAAATATTGGAAAGCACAGATCCAAGTCGCGATCGACCCCGACATCGCCATGAGCGAAGGCGTCAATGCTGCATGGCAACGTCTGATCTTTATGTTGTTATTGGCACTGTTTACCGTACTCGCGCTACGCGCCGTTGGTTCATTATTGATGGGTGCTTTATTGGTCATTCCCGCCTTAACCGCACGTTTATTGGCACACTCTCCAAAACAAATGGTCCTGATCACCTTTATCGTCGCACAACTCGGGATCACGATTGGGCTCTGGTCTAGCGCTGCAGTCAACATCTCAACCGGCCTCAGTATCGTACTGTGTATGGCGAGCATGTTTGCCGTGATCTTCTGCATCCAAAAAATCAAAAAAGTCAGCACCTAGCTCGATATCCCCTCCCCTGACGATCCCGATCAAATTCAAGATCGGTCATGCGTTCCATCGCGTGCGCATGACTCCGCTGAGAGCATCAGCGATCAGGCGCAATTCGCAATATCACTCAGTGCCTGAACGGTTTCTCAATTCCACTCAAAACCGAAGTTGTATTTGCATTAGCAGCACATTTTCGTACAATCAACAGGCTGTGCAAATCCTGTTAAGGCCATGTATTGACCTCTATTTTTATATTTATTTTATAAAACTGAATCATGCTGCAGTGTAATACTGAACCTCGCCATCGATTTTCCTAATTTAGGAGCTACGACTTCATGACCGCTCAATCTTTAATCTTGCCCTTACCTTCCAATCACGGGCGTTTTATCGTAATTAATTTAAAGAACTTATCTCTTGATGGCCTAAAAGAAAAAATCTCCTATTTTCTCAGCACGCGTGATCGCTTGATCACTCAGCACCCGGATGCTGAAATTAAAACAGCCATCGCTTTTGGCCCACATCTATGGCCACAACTTTATCCGCACAGTCCACAAGGATTGAAACAACTGCAAGCCATTGATGGCCGAGTACAGATGCCTGCAAGACCTGCCGATCTGTTTATTCAAATCGCCAGTTCCCGCGCTGATATCTGCTTTGCACTCAGCCAATGCTTCTTTGAAGATATTAAAGACCAAGTTGAAGTGTTAAATGAGCGCGTCGGTTTCCGCTATCTCGATGGACGCGATCTGACAGGCTTTATTGATGGTACTGAAAACCCTCAAATTCGTGATGACCGTGCTGAAACTGCACTACTCGGTGAAGATGCCGGTGAGTTTGCCGACAGTTCTTTTGTATTTGTACAGCGCTATGTGCATGACCTCGACAAATGGAAACGCCTACGCGTCGATGCTCAAGAGGATGTCATTGGTCGTTCTAAACTCGACAGCATCGAGATGAGTGATGAACAAAAACCGAAGAACGCACATATTGCACGTGTCGTGATCGAAGATGAGCAAGGCGAAGAACTAGAAATCCTACGTCACTCACTGCCTTATGGCGATGGTCAAGGTGAACAAGGGCTATTCTTTGTGGCCTATACCAAAGACCTGACTGTGATCGACCGCATGCTGCAACATATGTTTGGCAGCACGCCGGATGGAATCCACGACCGTCTCCTGCACTTTGTCACTCCAGTCGATGGCGCATACTTCTTCGTACCCAATGAAGACTTGATGGCGGAAATCTTGGGCGACTAAGACTTGAATCCCGCCCCCCTCTACCTCTCAGAGGGGTGTTGTTTTGAAATCAACAGCATCTGCACAAACGAACCAAGTCTCATCTCCTAGTGAAAAAAAGCCTTCACGCTCAAGCGACTAACTCAGGCGAATCGTTGCGACTAATAGCGCATCAGCAAAACCAAGGGTGCTTTGTCCTGCAACAATTCCGCTGGTAAAAATACCGCACGCCCACCATGTTGTAGCACCACATCAATCATCTGGCTGACCACATCGTTTGACTGTCCTTCATGCTGTTCTGCCTGCAACACAATACGCTGCGCATCTGCATCGACATGACCGGCCAACATATAACCGCGTTGCACATATAAGGTATCGGCATTGCCCTCAAGTGCAGCTTTATAGATTTCTTGCAGATCGGTTCGAATCAAAGCTTGACCATAAACTTTATTCAGCTCACCCAAAGCCTGCTCATCGCGCTTGACTCGATAGGCATCGACCTCAGCCTGAATCCCATCCACAATATGTTGCGCACTGCCCTGTTCGAGTTGGGTCACATTATCCACGGTAATGATAATATCTTGCGGACGATCACAAACCGATTCATAAAAACCGATATTACGACGATCTCCGACCACGATCAGCGGTAACTCATTGGCATTGCGCACCACTTGCACATTTTTATCCACCCGATTGAGGAACTCTTTGAGGTAATTATCCTCATTCGATGCCACGGCACGTTCTGCGCCACTACTGCTATGTAAATTGGTATTTTCAACAGGAAATGTCCCATGTGGTAAATCAGCAAATCGCTCATCATCACCCAACAACTCCTGCACCACCTGATCGTTGGAGACTTCGATCAACCGACCGATTTCTCGGGTCACCACCACGACATAGGCATTGACCGAATAGCTCAATTCACGAATAAAATCACGTGTGTCAAAGCGTTGCCCCACCACGCTTCGTGCTTCAACCTTAAATGGCAAGCGCAGTACCTGTACTTGATCCACGCTCGCAAAAATTGCCAGCGTATCTAAGTTGTAATTGGGGTCAAGATGTTCAGTTTCGGTGTGGATCAGGCTCAGAATCGTTTGGGTAGTTTTGGCATCGTATTCAGCACTTAGACGATCTTCTAAGCTTTTTAATTGATTTTTGAGGGCGATCACATCTTGTTGATTGTCTGGAAAAGTACGATGAGTATTGATAAAAACACTGACGGCAGGATCAGCTTGAACGGTTTGCAGCTCAGATAAAACTTTTTTTAAATTACGCATAGCCATACAACCTCGATGATTTAAATTAATATTTATAAAGGAAGTCGAGTTCTCAACAACTGAATTTGATCTCAGGTCAACAAAGACAGCGCGCAAGAATATAAAAAACAAACAATAATTTAAGACGTTTTTTTAAATAAAATTCGATCCAGAAACACAACAATCTGGACCGAAATCAGGATCAAGTCCACGATGAATAATTATTATTTTTAAAGGATACAGCTCTAAAATGCAGTAAAGATGTGTAATGCAACGGTAGTTGTTTTTTAACCAACGATAAAAAAATTCGCACAACATGCCGCTAAGACCATGCTTAGGGCAGTCGCAAATGCGCATTTAAAACAATGCGTTGTAGAAAAGCCTGAATCAATGCACTCACTTCATCTGCATGCACTGCGGCCAAGTCATGCCGTCCACCAGCGATCACATGTAGCTCAGCATCTTGGAATTGCTGCGCCAAATACTGCCCCACAGCAACGGGGCTAATCGGATCTTGATCCCCCCAGATCAACAACACGGGGCAGTGCAGTTGCTGCAATGCTTCATGCACGACTTGAGATTGGGTCACAGCGAACCAGTCTGGTACATCGAAGTCATGCAGATACTGCTCACGCCAATCTTGGGCATCAAACGGTGTCAAATCAATACCTCCTGAGGTGGCGACCAACACCAGAGCCCGAACTTTCTGCGGTTGTTGCAGCGCCGCTTGGACAGCAAAGATGCCACCCATGGATTGGGCCACAATGACGCTCTGATCAGAGATCTTCGCCAGCACATCACCTTGTAAATCTTCAAAGCACTGCACATCAGGATCAGCCGCCTGCCCCCCAAAACTCGGATAGGCGATGACCCGTTGCTGATAAGGAACCACAAGCCGAGACATCACAGGCTGCCAAAACAAGGTATTCCCCGAAGCACCAGGGAGATAAAGCAGCTCAAAATCAGCTGCTTCAGTGGAATTAAAAGTTTGTGAGCTCAATATCTGCATCCTGCTTACTCTTAGACTTACGTTGAAGGTCGCATGCGCTCTGGCAACATGGGCACGGTCATGCGCTCTCCATCATACTCTGGAATCTCACCGAAACGGGCATCGTGATTAATCCATTGTTCGCGAGCTTGCAGCATGTCTTCTTGAGTGCGGCCAACGAAATTCCACCACAGTAAAATCGGTGATTCAAACGGTTCTCCACCGACCAAGACCACCCGACTCCCTGCCTCAAGTTCTAACTGCAGTTGCGATTCTCCCGGTGACAGCACCAATAAGTGCTGATCATCCAAAAGCTGACCATTGACCTGTGCCGTGCCCTGTAAGACTAGTACCCCATATTCAAATCGAGGATTCAGTGGGAGGGTGGTTTGAGCTTGTACCTCAGCCTGTAAATCAACACCTAACAGAGGACTGTGTACCTGCACCGGTGACTGCGCACCGAGGAACTCTCCAACCAAGAGTGTAAAACGAATCTGATCTTGGGCAATCACGGGTAAATCCGGATAATGCTCAAACTGCGGTGGCATGTCTTTTTTATCATCCGGCAAAGCGATCCAAAGTTGTACCGAGTGCATCTTGGTTTCGCCTGCAGGTGCCACTTCGGTATGTGAAATACCATAACCAGCAGTCATCAAATTCACTTGATTGGGCTGAATCAACTGCGCACTGCCCAAGCTGTCATGGTGCATCATGCTGCCCTCAATCATCCAAGTGAAGGTCTGCAATCCAGTGTGTGGGTGCGGCCCGATATCGAGACCTTGTCCTGATTCGAAGTTCACAGGCCCAGCATGATCAAGAAAGCACCATGCACCGATCATGCGCTTTTGCCGACTGGGTAATGCACGTTTAATCACTGTCCCACGTCCAATTTTGGCTGTTCGCAAAGCAAAGGTCTGCGATCGTTGCTCAGGATCGTGGCTGCAATCGCTAGATGGGGAAAGTTCAGTGGCTTGTATATTTGTCATGTTATTTTCCTCAAGTCATTTTAAGCCGCAGTGATGCGCAGCATCATTCATTTATTTGCTTGGTTTTATTGTAGAGTGGCATCTTGCTGAAATCGATCAGTAGATCGAGATACTGTATGTTATCGGTAGGACAATGCCGCTTGATTTAACTGTATCACGGCGAGCATGGTAAACACGCCTAAACTCAACTTGTGGTTAAAACTTATTTTGCATGTCGAGCCGCCAGATCAAAATGCAACATCACCTCTCTTTTCCGCCTCAAGTCTCGCGGGCAATCTAATGATGTGTGATCCAATGCTATTTTTTAAAAACATGCTTTAAGCATCAAAGTTTATATAGAATAGCCTTTTTAAATTTTTCAAAAATGCTATGCAAGCACGGTTGTTTAGAACGGATATTAATGGCTTAAGAGCGGTCGCGGTGATTGCCGTGGTGCTGTTTCATTTTAACCCGACTTGGCTGCCTGGTGGTTTCGCTGGCGTAGACGTGTTCTTT
>JASLIY010000049.1 GCA_030152675.1 Acinetobacter sp. | reverse complement strand
TGGTAGATAGAGGAATATCGGCATGATTAGTCTCAGTGATTTAAGACAGTTTAAACAGCAAGGACGCAAATTTTCCTGTTTAACTTGCTATGACGCCAGTATGGCAAAAGCAATGGAATTGGCTGAAATTGATTCAATCTTGGTCGGCGATTCGTTGGGGATGGTGATCCAAGGTCATGACTCTACTTTGCCCGTTAGCATTGAAGATATGGTATATCACACGGCTGCAGTACGCCGTGGTAATCAACATGCTTTTTTGATGACTGATTTACCCTTTTTGACCTACAGCAGCGTAGAGCAAGCCGTTGAAAATGCCAAGAAAGTAATGCAAGCCGGCGCGCAAATGGTGAAATTTGAGGGTGGGGCTTGGTTGGCCG
Organism: Acinetobacter sp.; assembly: GCA_030152675.1. Lineage (GTDB taxonomy): Bacteria > Pseudomonadota > Gammaproteobacteria > Pseudomonadales > Moraxellaceae > Acinetobacter. The sequence continues at coordinate 2,322 of JASLIY010000049.1, read as the reverse complement.
AAACGGTACAAGTCTTGACCCGCAATGGCGTCCCTGTCTGTGTACATTTGGGGCTGACGCCGCAATCTGTACATGTCTTTGGAGGCTATAAAGTTCAAGGAAAAACCCGCGAAGCAGCAGATCAATTGATTGCAGATTGCCAAGCTGTGGTAGATGCGGGTGCTGCCATGTTGTTGCTCGAATGCGTTCCAGCACAACTGGGTAAAGAGATTGCGGCATTGTTTGATCAGATCCCGGTGATTGGGATCGGTGCAGGTGTTGACACCGATGCGCAAGTCTTGGTGGTACAAGACATGTTGGGGCTGAATGCTGGCCATGTTGCGCGTTTTGTGCGTAACTTTATGCAAGAACAATCGGGTGCGACCGCGATTCAAGATGCAATGAAGGCTTATCATCAGGCTGTACAGGATCAAAGTTTTCCTGCAGAGCAACATAGTTTTCAAGTCGAGCTCTAATATCATGAAAATGGAAACCACAATTCAAGGACTGTCTGCCGCACTACACACTGCACGCAGTTCACGTAAAATTATTGGCTTTGTTCCAACAATGGGTAATCTCCACCAAGGTCATCTGAATTTGGTTCGTGAAGCGCGCCAACTTTGTGATGTGGTCGTGGTGAGTGTTTTCGTTAACCCGATTCAGTTTGGGCCAAATGAAGACTTTGATAGTTATCCACGTACCCTTGAGCAAGACAGTCATTTGCTTGCTGAACAGGGTTGTGATGTCTTATTCGCACCTTCTGTTGAGCAGATGTATGGTCAGCAACCGCGCTTGACCAATATTCAAGTCAGTCAAATTACGCAAGATTTGTGTGGTGCTCAGCGTCCTGGGCATTTTGATGGCGTTGCCGTGGTGGTGACCAAGTTGTTTAATATGGTTCAACCCAATTACGCCTTTTTTGGTGAAAAAGACTTCCAGCAGTTGGCGGTGATTAAGCAAATGGTGCGTGATCTGAATATGCCGATTGATGTCATGGGAGTTGCGATTACCCGTGCTGAAGATGGTCTCGCACTCAGCTCGCGTAATGCTTACTTAAGTGCTGAACAGCGCCAAGTTGCACCGACGATTTATCAAAGTCTTCAGGCGGCAAAATCAGAATTAAACCAAGGCCAAGCTTTGTCTCAAGTGTTGTTGAATATTCGTCAGCAGCTTGAACATGTGGGTTTTGAGATTGATTATGTCGAAGCACGCACACCACTATTGCAAAGTGTTGAACAGTTTGATCAAGATGTTGTATTGTTTGTAGCGGCTAAACTGGGTAAGACGCGGTTGATTGACAATCTGCAAGTCAAATTCAGTGCTTAGGTTTTGAATTGGTCAGTTTAGTTTAGCGGTTAATTTTATCGTACTTATAGATTTTAGGATCGCCATGCCATGAAACGCATTCTCATCGTGACAGGACAATCTGGTTCAGGGAAGTCATCTGCTTTACAGGTGCTTGAGGATTTGGGTTATTACTGCATCGATAATTTGCCTTTGGCATTGCTGCCTGAAATTGTTGAAAAACTTGATCGAGAAAACAATTTAGAACAACTGGCCTTGGGGGTGGATGTTCGGAGTACGCAAGAGGATCTGCAAGGGTTTGAGCAGGTCTTCGAGCAATTGCAAAAGCATGGGACGGTTGACGTGATTTATCTCACCACCCAAGACCAAGGCTTAATTTCACGCTTTAGCGCTTCACGTCGTCCACATCCTCTGGCTGTGCGCTGGCAAAGTTTGAATGAATGTATACAGGCAGAAAAAGATTTATTATTGCCGATCAAGCTCAGGGCAACCTTACATATTGATACCACGGATAAAAGTGTCCATGATCTCAAGGATATTTTGTTGTCTAAATTGGGTCAGTCAGATAAGCTGATCGTCATCCTACAATCTTTTGGTTATAAATATGGCATTCCTTTGGATGCCGATTTTGTTTTTGATGTTCGTCATTTGCCCAATCCACATTGGGATTTAGAATTACGCAAATACTCGGGTTTGGATGAGCCAGTACGTGTGTTTCTCTCTGAAAATGCGCAAGCCAATGACATGTTCGAAGATATTTATCAGTTTTTATTAAAATGGTTGCCAGCCTTTGCCGAAGGTCATCGTCACTATGTGACGGTTTCCATTGGCTGTACTGGGGGGCAACATCGTTCTGTTTATATGGTTGATCGGTTGACGAAAGCGCTTGCATCAGACTGGCCGATTCAAGTTTTACATAGAGAAATGAAGCACTGGTCATGATTGATACCACGATAGATGTAGTGAATAAATTAGGCTTACACGCCCGCGCATCGGGCAAGTTGATTGAAGTGACCACTAAATTTCGATCATCAATAC
>JASLIY010000008.1 GCA_030152675.1 Acinetobacter sp. | reverse complement strand
AAGACTGAAAGCTTATGCTTTGAGCTGATGGAAAAATCATTTTATCTAGATCGGGTTGTTCAATTCAAAATACTCAAACTCAACATCCGCAAACTGTGCAGCGATGGCAGCACCAAGGCGTTGTACCCCATAACGCTCGGTTGCATGATGACCACAGGCATAGTAGTGCACATCGAGTTCTTTGGCTTCGTAAAAGGTTCTTTCGCTGACTTCACCGGATAGATAGGCGTCGCAGTTTTGGTCGGCAGCTTTGTTGATAAAGTCCTGTGCACCACCGGTACAGAAACCCACTTTTTGAATGTGACGTTTTGCAGCAGGCAAGTGAATACAATCAAAACCGAGTCGTGCAGTCAGCAGCTCACGAAATGCCTGCGGCTCAAGCGGCTGCGCCAAATACCCAATATTGCCAATCGGATGTTTTTCGCTTGGATCTAATGCTTCAAGTTCACCGAGTTGCAGTAGATCTGCAATCGCGGCGTTGTTGCCCAAAGTTGGGTGTGCATCTAGGGGCAGGTGATAGGCGACTAAGGAGATATCATGTTGAATCAGTGCTTTGATTCGTTTGCCGCGCATGCCGGTAATCGGATAGGCTTCGCCTTTCCAGAAGTAACCATGATGGACCAAGAGCATATCGGCCTGATATGCAATGGCCGCATCAATTGCGTCTTGCGATGCGGTAACGGCACACAGAATCCGTTTGACCTCAGGGCGGCCCTCGACTTGTAAGCCGTTCGGGGCATAGTCCCTGAACTCTTTGGATTTGAGGGTCTGGTCGGTCCAGTTCAGAATATCAGTCAATAAGGCCATAGTTTTCTTAAAAAAATGCAATTCACTCAATTAAAGACTATTTTGAAATGTAACTAAAGCTGAACAAATCTCTTTCTTGATTTTTATGTATCTTTTTATATTTTGATTACAATGTATAAACTGCTTTTGCATCAAATAATTAAATAGCTTCTAGAGGGAATAAATCGTGCGTCGGTCCTTTTCATGGTTACCGTGGATATTGCTCATTATCGTCATTATCAGCTTTATTGCATGGCAAAAATACCAACAACCTAAGCCACCCATTGCCTCAGATGGAGTAAAAATGCCGGCCGAGAAGGTCGAACCCTTGGTGGATACCACACGCACAGGTGGCGTGGTGTCATATAGTGCTGCGGTGAAAGTCGCTGCGCCTGCGGTGGTGAATATTTTTACCACGCAGAAAGTAAGACAAACACATCCGCTATTTAATGATCCGGCCTTCCGTGAATTTTTTGGCAATCAAATTCCAGATCGCACCCAGAGTCCGAATGAAAACAGTCTGGGTTCTGGGGTGATTGTTCGCCCAGATGGTTACATCCTGACCAATAATCATGTGATTGCGCAAGCCGAACAAATTGTGGTGGGTTTACAAGATGGTCGCCGTGCGGAAGCGCGTGTGGTCGGTACCGATCCAGATACCGATTTGGCGGTGATCAAGATTGATTTGGACAATTTACCAGTCCTGCCATTTAAACTCAGTGGCAATGAGATTGGGGATGTGGTGCTCGCAATTGGTAATCCATTTGGTGTCGGTCAAACCGTGACGCAAGGGATTATTTCTGCGACAGGTCGTTCAGACATGGGCATCAATACCTATGAAGACTTTATTCAGACCGATGCTGCGATTAATCCGGGTAACTCGGGTGGGGCATTGATCGATGTCGCGGGTAACTTGATTGGTGTAAATACCGCGATCTTCTCGCAGTCGGGTGGTTCTTTGGGGATTGGTTTCTCGATTCCTGCCAAAGTCTGTCAGCAAGTGTTGAACTCGATCCTCAAAGATGGTCGTGTGATCCGGGGATGGTTGGGCATTAGCTTGGTACCACCAAAACAAGATGATGTACTGGCACCGCGTCAAAATGGCGTTATGGTGGCAGATGTATTGAGAAATGGACCTGCCGCAGTGGCTGGGATTCAAGTCGGTGATAAAGTGGTTCGTGTGAATGATGAGCAGATTACAGGCGCTTCACATTTGATTAACTATGTGGCGCTACAAGCACCGAACTCAACCATTCAAGTCGAAGTGGTGCGTGGCAATGAGAAATTAGTACTCAATGTCATGGTGGGGGAGCGTAAAGTACAAAGTAACGATTCACAGTTTATTCCTTTACCGAAGCGTTAATTGTGTAGCAACTCGATCGACACCTCGAAGTCATGATCATCAAAAAACAGTCATGACAAAAAACCATCCTGATAAAAACCAGTCATAAAAAAACCAGTGCCTCAAGCACTGGTTTTTTTATGGGGTAGATTGCATGGTTGTGAAATCTACCGTGGGATTGCTGCTGTATTACTGCTGTTGGATACCTGCAACCAACCAATCTTGATCAGAACCTGCTGGTTTTACAAAGTGCCAAACTTCAGCGAAAGGCTGTGGCAAGCTGTTGAGATCTTCACTCACGGTACCGGTAAAGCGAACACTGACCACGTACTGACCATTTTCATTACCACTGTCAGCCACCATGGCATTGAGGTTAGAAAACTCAGCAACGTCTTGATCTTGATTGGCCATGATATCGCTATACATCGATTGATAAAGATCCGGTGTTAAATAACGACGGATTTCTTCGATGTTGCTGGCAGTATTCATGGATTGGATGTGGTTAAAGCGCTGACGTGCAATACGTAAAAATGCAGCAGGCTCAGAACCATCAGGCAATTGTGTACCACTTTGCGTGAATGCACCCGCTGCTGGTGCAGCAGGAGCAGCGCCACCGGCAACCGACTGACCAAAGATATTGGTGTTGTCGTTGCTATTGCTACGTGCGCTTGGCGCTTGACCAAATGGTGCAGACGATGGGCCTGAACTATTGGGTGCATACGGATTAGCTGTGGCTAGTTTTTTTTTTGCTCCGAATTTACGGAACAAGAGGAAAGCAGCACCCGCGATGAGGATTAACCAAATCCAACCTGGGATTCCGCCTTGCTTTTGCTCTTCAGCTGCTGCCGCTTGTTGTTGCTCAGCCGCTGCTGCATCTGTTTGCGTATGTGCATTGGTAGACTCGCCATTATCCGCCATTGCGTTGGCAGCAACTGCACCAATCGCAGCACCGGCAACACCCGCAGCAACCATACCGCCCACACCTGGACCAGAACGTTGTGGCGCAGTTTGTGCTGGCGTCGGCGCTGGCGCTTGTGCTTGACGAGGTTGTTGATACGATTGGCTAGAGGTATTTGAACGGCTCATACCATGGCTTTTACCACCGCCTGCACGTTTGGCTTCTGCCAATGGTGCAACCATGAGTGCCGCCATCAATACGCCTGCCATCAAACCACGCTGTCGAACTTCCATCTAGTCTTTTCCTATTTAAACAAATTAAAAAATATTGCCTCTATTTATGCAGTCTTTGCAGCATAAATTCAATCCGAAATGTAAAATAATTCTGTTGAACTAACATATATATAACGAATTAATCAACTTAACTCATCGCTCAACTGCATGGCTTCATGTAAAGCCTCGTGCAGTCGTGCCACCGCGATAATCTGTACACCCGCAACAGTTTTTTGTGGCGCATTGCCACGCGGGACGATGATGTATTTAAAGCCATGTTTAATCGCTTCTTTTAAGCGTTCTTGACCATTGGGTACAGGACGTATCTCGCCAGACAATCCGACTTCACCAAATACCGCCAATTGTTGGGGTAAGGCTTTAGAGCGCAAGCTTGAAGCACAGGCCAAGAGCACCGCCAAGTCAGAACCGGTTTCGGTGATCTTGAGGCCGCCGACCACGTTGACATAAACGTCTTGGCCAGAGGTCTGTACCCCACCATGTCGATGCATCACCGCCAAGAGCATGTTTAAACGGTTTTGTTCTAAGCCCAAGGCCACACGGCGTGGTTGTCCATGTGCGTCATCGACCAACGCCTGCACTTCGACCAAGAGTGGACGTGTGCCTTCACGACTGATCATCACCACTGAGCCCGGGATGGCTTCATCATAGCGACTGAGGAAGATCGCCGAGGGGTTGGCCACTTCTTTGAGGCCTTTATCGGTCATGCCAAACACGCCAAGTTCATTTACGGCACCAAAGCGGTTTTTGACGGCGCGAATCATGCGGTAACGTGAGTCCGACTGTCCCTCAAAGTACAGCACGCAATCCACCATATGTTCCAACACCCGTGGACCTGCCAGTGCTCCTTCTTTGGTGACGTGACCCACGAGGAACAGCGCCGTGCCGCTGTGCTTGGCGAATCGGGTCAGCAGGGCGGCGGATTCACGAATCTGAGAGACACCACCCGGTGCAGACTGCAAGGTTTCGGTATAGAGGGTTTGAATGGAGTCGAGGATTGCCACCGCGGGGCGTTGCTGAGCAAGGACTTCACAGATCCGCTCTACGCAAGTTTCAGCCATGACTTTGAGTTGGTCGGTCGGCAGTTCTAAGCGCTGTGCACGTAAACCGACTTGGGACAGGGATTCCTCACC
>JASLIY010000299.1 GCA_030152675.1 Acinetobacter sp. | reverse complement strand
CTGACAACCATAAGTGAGGTGATCTGTGGACATTATTTTATTACAACGCATTAAAAACCTTGGCAAACTTGGTGATAAAGTTTCAGTTAAAGCCGGTTACGGCCGTAACTACCTTATCCCACAAGGTAAAGCAGTTGCTGCAACTGAATCAAACACTGCAGCTTTCGAAGCTCGCCGTGCTGAGTTAGAAAAGCAAGAAGCTGCTGTTTTAGCTGCTGCTCAAGCGCGTGCTGATCAATTGAACGAAGTGAACATCGTGATTACTGCGAAAGCAGGCGACGAAGGTAAACTATTCGGTTCAATCGGTACGCGTGATATCGCAGACGCATTAACCAATGCTGGCCTTACTGTTGACCGTAACGAAGTTCGTTTACCGAACGGCGCTCTACGCAACACAGGTGAATTCAACATCGCAATCCAATTGCACCATGATGTTGTTGCTGAAGTACTCGTAACGATCGTTTCTGAGTAATTTGATGCAAGAAAAAAAGCATGCGCAAGCATGCTTTTTTTTGCTTTATTCTTTTATCAATTTCAATGATTTACACTCAAAATACCCCCTCTACTCAAACGACTGTTTTAGCGATATCAACTTACTGTCATTTGCTTTAAGATAAGATCACGCTGCGCTGAGGAATCTCTCGTGACAAGCCCGATCCCATGCGATCGGCAGGCAATCGTCTCGGTCCTCCTTAACCTTTTGTTTTATTAGGAATATCAAGGTCTTCTATGTCCCAAGCTACTGCTACTGTTGCAACGAATACTTTTAATGCAGGTGCACAAGGCAATGACTCTAAGCAATTAAAAGAATTTCGCACCCCTCCACACAACTTATCGATTGAGCAAGCCGTGCTTGCTGCATTAATGACGGTGGCAGAATCTTTTGAACAAGTCAGTGATATTTTAAGCGAAGCTGACTTCTATGCCACGCGCCATAAATATATTTACCGTGCCATCGAAAAGCTGGCCCAAGATAACTCTCCCTATGATGCGGTATTGGTCAATGACTGGCTAATCAAACAAAACCTACTCGATGCAGTGGGCGGTGAAGAGTATCTGATGCAATTGATGGCCGATTCGCCATCAAGTTTCTATAACCTCGAAACCTATGCCACCAAGATCCGTGAATTCGCCACTCTGCGTAATATGATCAAGGTCGGCAATGAGATCCTGCAAAATGCTTACGACACCAAAGGTCGTGACGTCAGTGAAATCTTAGACCTCGCTGAAACCAATATTTTCTCGATCGCAGAACAACACAACAACAATGCCAAAGCCCAAGGCCCGAAAGCGATTAGCTCTGTGGTTGCCGATGTATTCGACAAACTGAATGAACTATCGCAGATGGAAGGCAATATCACCGGTCTCACCACCGGCTTTGTCGAACTCGACAATAAGACCTCAGGCATGCAAGCCGGTGACTTGATCATCGTCGCAGCACGTCCATCCATGGGTAAAACCACCTTTGCCATGAACTTGGTCGAAAGTGTGCTCTTTAACTGTGACCTCCCTGCTCTGGTGTTCTCCATGGAGATGCCAGCAGACTCGATCGCCATGCGTTTGATTTCTGCCTATGGCAAGGTACACCAAGGGCATTTACGTTCCGGTAAGCTTGATGGTGATGAATGGTCGAAAGTCACCGGTACTATTTTACAGTTACAAGAAAAGCATCTTTATATCGATGACTCTTCTGCCCTACCGCCGACAGAGTTACGTGCACGTGCGCGCCGGATCGCCAAGCAACACGGCGGTAAACTCGGCTGTATCATGGTCGATTACTTGCAGTTGATGAAAGTACCGGGCATGGGGGATAACCGTGTTGGTGAGATCTCGGAAATTTCACGAAGCTTAAAAGCTTTGGCCAAGGAAATGATGTGTCCCGTCATCGCCCTCTCGCAGTTGAACCGCTCGCTGGAGAACCGTCCCAACAAACGTCCAGTGATGTCGGACTTACGTGAATCGGGTGCGATCGAGCAGGATGCGGATTTGATTATGTTTATTTACCGTGATGAGGTTTACAACAAAGAATCTAAAGAAGCCGGTACTGCTGAGATTGTGATTGGTAAGCAGCGTAACGGCCCGATCGGTACAGTACGTCTGGCCTTTGAAGGGATCTACACCCGTTTTAGTAACTTATCGCCTGAGTACTATGCCCAGTATGATGATGAGGAATAACCCGCTCAGCAAATGAGACTCAAAAAAAGCCCCTCAACATCAAGTGAGGGGCTTTTTGATTTTAAATCAGGCTTAACATTGATATCCATGGATCGATGCATCAAAAATGGGCTCTGATCTAGATCGTATAAAGTGACTCGACAGCTTATGCAGCCAACAATGCAGCTTGCAACTTAAAGACACTTTCTTGCCAGATCATATACTCCTCACTTTCCATCCAGAGTTCATAGAGCTCGGATTCTTCAGTTAGGACCAATTCCAATGCACGTTGCGCTTTTTGCAATAGCTCAGTACTCGGCTTACTCTCTACTTGATCAAGCCACTCATCGACCACATCCGGATAACCTTCTGTTTGTGTCGCCTGACCCAATACTTTTGCCAGTACTTCAGCTGCCGCAATCGCAGCAGAGCCCAGATCCGCATCCAGATAGTCATCTTCTGCTTCGATCATTTCATCCAATGCGGTTTCGATCATAGAGAAATCTGTTGTGCCTTCCAAATCACTGGCCCAATCGCAGGCTGAATCATTACCAAAAGGTTCGTGTGACCATGCACCCATGTTTATCTCCCAATCAAAAATTGACCAACGTTTAAAACCCAAGCCGAGGCTCAAGCTGTGATGAGATGAAGTTTATCGTATTCAACACTGAAAGCCACCCGCTATCTGAAATCTTCACTGCAGATTGACTGATTGCTTGTATTGTTTGTACGCATTTAGAGGACAAAAAATACAACTTGGAATCTCTCGCCCAGCGGCAGTCGCCATCTATTGCTCCAACCTGAGGCTAATCTCGAAAAAACATTAAAATTCAAACCGCAATGATGTTTATTTAAATCGGTTGGGACTACAATATTGCTCGGTGACTACGATCAATAGATGATGCATATGCGTCTGATGATCAAAGCACACCATCTCTTTATTCTTTATTCAAAAGGCCAGACCACTCACTCGCATGAACACCCGGGTGAGCGCAACGACCATTATTCCCCAAAGGAGTCAGCAGGGTGCGCCAAGCAACAGTGTATATAGACCGTGAAGCACTGAAATCAAATCTAAATCGCGTTCAACAACTCGCCCCACACGCTAAAACAGTCAGCATGGTCAAAGCCAATGCCTACGGTCACGGCGTACATCACTGTTTGGATGCCTTAGAAGCCAGTGATGCCTTTGGTGTTGCCTGCCTCGAAGAAGCATTACAGATCCGCCAAGTCGGCAATCAAAAAGACATCACGCTGATCGAAGGAGTGTTTCATATCGATGAAATGCCGATCGTGATCAACAATCGCATTGAGCTGGTGATCCATCATCAGCAACAACTGCAGTGGCTGATCCAATATCAAGCGCAATATCTCGCCCAAAACCTCAAGGTCTGGGTCAAGCTCAATAGCGGCATGAATCGTCTCGGCTTTAAAGCCGATGAAATCGTTGCGGTGATTGAACAACTCAAAGCACTTGGATTTGAGTGTGTGCTGACCATGCACTTTGCCAATGCCGATGTAGATCATCCGATGAATCAACAGCAAATTGAGCAGTTCTTGGCGATTAAAACCGCTTGTGCTCCGGTACTGGCCTCCTGCTGTAACTCAGCGGCAATCTATAAATGGCCAGAGTTGCACTTTGACTATGTCCGTCCGGGCATTATGCTCTACGGTGCCTCTCCCTTTGCCGACCAATCTGCGCAACAACTTGAGTTGCAACCAGTGATGAGCTTTTATGCTGAGATTATCGCGCTGAATCAAATTCAAGCCGGCGAATATGTCGGTTATGGCTCGACCTTTCAAGCCCCTGCTGCGATGACGATCGCGGTGGTGTCGATTGGTTATGGAGATGGCTACCCTCGTGCCTACGTGCAGCAGAACTACGTCAATATCAATGGACAGGATGCTGCCGTCGTCGGTCGTGTCTCTATGGATATGATCGCGATTGATGTGTCTGATTTAGATGTTCAGATTGGCCAGTCGGTTGAGCTGTGGGGCAAGCATCGCCTAGTCGATGATGTGGCACGTGCCAATGGCACCATCGGCTATGAATTACTCTGTCGTTTAAGCCCACGTCCAGAACGACACCTTAAATAAGCCGCGCTTATTCTATTAGCAAAATATTTTTCGCGACAAAGTAGATATCAACTCAGCAAGCGCTGCCTCATGCAGTGCTTGCTGGGATGGACATGGGTTTAATATCTGATAATAACTTAATCAATGCCGGTAGATCTGATGGCTTTAGTTGAAGAGGCACAAAGCTCGAATGGCCGAGCTGCTGAAAATAAGCTTGAATCTGACTATGGCGTGCCACATATTTCATCGCCCAGTGTTTAAAGCCCGCGTGCTGCACCGTTTGGGTGAGTAAAAGCTGAGTATGATGATGCCGTGGATCTGTACATATTTTTTCATATAATGCCCAGATGATATCTTGCTGCCCCTCTAAACATTGAATGAAATACCCCTCACCAAAATACAGTACACCATGAATATCATGCTGAAGATTAAAATGCCTCGCCTCATCCAGTATATCTCTCAGATCACTTAAGGCCTGAGTACCGGTTGCGGTTATTTTACTGGCATAACAGAGTTGAAAAAGCATCCCACCATCCTTGTTGTATTATTTTCATCAATGAATAATCTTTCAATATACATTAAATACAGCGATACCATGAACTCAGCAATCCTCAAAGTCTGAGCCGAATTCCCTTGCGCATTGGGGGGATATTTTCTATTGTATGGCAGTAACGCTTTTTAACCCTTTCGCTTTAGTTGACTCAGTTATTATTATGTCCTCACAAGAAAAAGAAACATCCAATAGTTTGTATCGCCAATGGCAAATCCTTTCCCGCCTCAACACTGGGAAATGGATGGGTACACGCGAATTACAAGAACTTCTGGCCCGTGAAGGGATCGAGATTAGTTTACGTACCATTCAACGCGACTTAAATCAGATTTCGCAACGATTTCCGATTGAAAGCAACAAAACTATTCCCCAAGGCTGGCGCTGGCAGTCTGATGCGCCGCTGCAAAGCCTGCCACATATGACCAGCTCCCAAGCTGTCACCTTTATGATGGTCGAGGAACATCTCAAACACCTGCTGCCACCGAGCTTGATCGAGGAAATGAATCCTTGGTTCGACTTGGCACGACGTAACCTTTCTAGCCATAACAATGTACGTCAGTGGATCAATCGCGTGCGTATTGTGCCAGCCACCCAGCCACTGATCCCGCCAGTGGTCGAACGTCAGGCACAACAGGCCATCTATGAGGGCCTATTACAAGACAAACAGATCGAGTGCGTGTATCGCTCGCGCGGCCCTCATGGTGAAGATCGGCAATATACTTTAAACCCACTGGCATTGGTGCAAAAAGGCTCGATTATTTATTTGATTTGTACTCGTCATGACAAATCAGATGTGCAGACCTTTGCCTTACATCGCTTTAAATCAGCGCATGTCTTGGATCTACGCGCGCTACACCCGGTTGATTTTGATATCGATGCTTATATAGAATCCGGTGCACTAGGCTTTAGGGTCGACTTTAGTCAGCCCACGCGGCATGTGGATTTGGAATTGGTGATGCATGAAATGGATGCGCTCTATTTCACTGAAAGCCAACTCAGCAAAGAACAGAAAATTGAAAAGCTCAGCAACAATCTCTACAAAGTCAGCGCCAATGTTCCGTTTACTTCACAACTGACTTGGTGGCTACGTAGCTTTGGACAGAAGTTGATTCGCATTGAACCGATTGAAGTGTTTAATGCTGTGCATGAAATCGACCAACAGACCGCAGACTAATTCAACCCACGCGCTGAGTCCATACAATTCGCTTAGCCTCATCGCAGGATCGTGTAGAGCAATGCAATGAGACAGTCACAACAAAGCCGCTCAATGAGCGGCTTTGTTGTGTTTCCGATCAATCCTTTAGATCAATCGATTGGCTTTTCCCGACTTAGTCACCGGTATAACCTTTAAGTTTCAAGCGTGCAGCATGCAACAACGGCTCAGTATAACCCGATGGTTGTTCAGCACCCTTGAAGATCAAATCAGATGCCGCTTGGAACGCAATGTTGTTGTCAAAGTCAGCAGACATTGCCGTGTAGAGCGGATCGTTGGCATTTTGCTCGTCAACAATCTTGGCCATGCGCTTCATGACTTCTTCAACTTGCGCGTGGCTCACCACACCATGACGTAACCAGTTGGCAACGTGCTGTGAAGAAATACGTAGCGTTGCACGGTCTTCCATCAGTCCTACGTTATTGATATCAGGCACTTTCGAACAGCCTACACCCAGATCAACCCAACGCACCACGTAGCCCAAGATCCCTTGACAGTTGTTTTCAAGTTCTCTGGTTTTCTCTTCGTCGGTCCAGTTAGTTTCTGTCGCAAGTGGCGGTGTCAACAAATCATCCAATGGCAAGGCTTTGGTGTCTAACAATTCTTGTTGACGTTGTGCCACGTTGATTTGGTGATAGTGGATCGCGTGGATGACCGCACCTGTTGGTGATGGTACCCATGCACAGCTCGCGCCCGCTTCTGGATGCTCGGTTTTGCTGTTATACATGTCGAGCAACATATCTGGTTTTGGCCACATGCCTTTACCGATTTGAGCTTTACCACGTAAGCCTGCTTGTAAGCCCACCATCACGTTACGGTTTTCGTAAGCTGGGAACCAAATTTGACCTTTGACTTCGCCTTTACGTACGAAAGGTCCTGCTTCCATAAAGGTATGGATTTCATCACCAGTACGGTCCATAAAGCCGGTATTGATAAAGATCGTACGGTCTTTGGCTTGAGCGATACAGTTTTTCAAGTTCACAGAAGTACGACGTTCTTCATCCATGATCCCGATTTTAATGGTCTTGGCTGGCAAGTTCAGCGCTTTCTCAGCACGTTCAAACAACTCAACAGCAAATGCAACTTCTTCTGGACCATGCATTTTTGGTTTAACGATGTACATTGAACCCTTACGCGAGTTCTTGTTCTCGTTCTCACCTTTAATGTCTGCAAATGACAACAATGGTGTGATCAATGCATCCATGATGCCTTCGTAGATTTCAGCACCGTCAACCAAGATTGCCGGGTTTGTCATCAAATGACCCACGTTACGCAACAACATCAATGAACGACCATGAATCGATGTCACACCACCGATCAAGTTTTTATGCGTGCGGTCTTTGTTGAGAGCACGCGTGATGGTTTTGCCGTTTTTCTCAATCTTTTCTTCTAAGGTACCTTGCATCAGGCCAAGCCAGTTGCGGTAGCCTTCCACTTTTTCTTCAGCATCTACTGCTGCGATCGAATCTTCTAGATCCTGAATCGTGGTCACAGCCGCTTCAAGCACCAAATCTTTAATACCAGCAGCATCTGCTTGGCCGATTGGGCTATTGGCATCAATTTGTACGATGACATGCAAACCATTATTTTTAAATACGATTTCTACAGGTTTATCGGCTTCACCGTTATAACCGACAAATTGTGCTTCATGTGCGAGTGTGGTGTTGCTGCCATCTTTCAGTGTCACCACCAAGGCATTGTTTTCAACTGCATATTGCGTCGCATCAGCATGAGAGCCTTGTGCCAATGGGAAAGTTTCATTTAAGAAGTTTTTCGCAAACGCAATAACTTTTTCACCACGAACCGGGTTATAGCCTTTGCCTTTTTCTGCGCCGCCTTCTTCAGAGATCACATCGAAGCCATACAAAGCATCATAGAGTGAACCCCAACGCGCATTGGCTGCGTTCAAGCAGTAACGTGCGTTACGTACAGGAACCACCAATTGTGGACCAGCTAACAGTGCGATTTCTTCATCAACATTTTCAGTGCTGATTTTGAAATCTTCAACTTCAGGCAACAAGTAGCCAATTTCAGTTAAGAATGCTTTATAAGCGGTCAATTCAAATGGATTATTGCGATGCCATTCATCAACTTTGGCCTGAATTTCCTCTCGCTTTGCAAGTAGTGCCTTATTTTTAGGACTGAGATCAACAACGACTTGCTCAAAGTTGTTCCAATACGTCTGGCTATCTAAACCAGAACCGGGTAATGCTTCATTTTCAATAAAATCGTAGAGTTCTTTAGCGATTGCTAACTTACCTTGTTGAATACGTGCAGTCATTGTCTTTCCTGATATGGCTATTTTTTATAACAAGAGATCT
>JASLIY010000199.1 GCA_030152675.1 Acinetobacter sp. | reverse complement strand
AGTAGATCGTTTTTATTGATTTAAATGGATATCACCGATTGTTCATCCCATTGTTGAAGCGCGCTTGGTTCTGCTGTCTGATGATCTGTGTCATCAGCTGGAGTGGTGTGTCTCATCTAATGGCGCAAGATATGCATATGCAACAAATGCCTGCAGCTGCGATGGGGGGCTCGACAGACGCCACAATCGCACACGCACAACATTGTTTGCAGCATGATGGCACGCTCGCCTCTGAGCACGGTCCTGTGCCGCACAATAACCAAGACCAACCGCAGCCCCATGCGGATCGGCAGTCGTATGCATGGCACTGTGAGTTAGACGGCTCAACTGAGCCAGTCGATGGCGTTGCTTTACATGATCAAGTTGGCGCGCATCAAACCGCGAGCAGCTGTAGTGATTGTCCAATGTCCTTGTGTCAGTTGCCGATTCACTATTTAGACTTCAATGACTTAGCCTTGCATCCAACAACAGCAGTGTTGACCTTGGATCAACCTCAATTCGACTACCGTGCTCAGCATCTGGCTGGCCATTGGCAACAAATCCGTCGTCCTCCCAAAGCTTAATCTTGATTTAAAAACATTTTTCTTTTTTAAATTCGAGCTTAAGTTATGTCTATATTTTACTCAGCATTTTTAAAATGCTTTTCAACATCGACCTCTGCACTGTTGCTTTGTGGTGCTTTATCTATCGATGCCATCGCTGCCGTACGTGAATATCAACTGGATGTGGCTGAGCAATCGGTCAATTTGACCGGGAAAGCGCTACAACGCATCACGGTGAATGGTCAATTTCCTGCGCCCTTACTGGAATTTGAAGAGGGTGATGAGGCGGTGATTCGCGTGCGTAATCATCTCAAAGATCAAGAGACGTCCGTGCATTGGCATGGATTACTCTTGCCTGGTTTGATGGATGGTGTACCTGGTTTTAACCAATACACCGGGATCAAGCCACAGGGCGAATTTGTGTATCGTTTTAAGGTACGTCAAAGCGGGACTTACTGGTATCACGCGCATTCCAAAGGGCAGGAGCAAGATGGGCTGTATGGCCCCTTGGTGATTTATCCAAAGAAAAACACCGCATTGCCTGCACATGAGCAAGCCGAGCAGGATCAGGTGGTGATGTTGTCTGATTTCCATCTGTCGCGCAGTGATCAGATCTTTAAAAACTTGAAGAAGTCTTCCGACTATTATCAAAATCAACGTAAAACGCTAGGGGAGACCAAGGCACAGGTGCAGCAAGTGGGGCTCAAAGCCACTTGGCAAGACCGCCGCATGTGGAATCAAATGCGGATGTTAGACACCGATCTTTCTGATGTTACGGGCTATACCTTTTTGCTGAATGGCAAAACCCCGATGCAAAATTGGACCGCTGTATTCAAAGCCCATGATCGAATTCGCTTGCGAGTGATCAATGCCTCTGCCATGTCCTTTTTTGATCTGCGGATTCCGGGGTTGAAAATGACCGTGGTTGCCGCAGATGGTCAGCCAGTGCAACCCGTCGATGTGGATGAGTTTCGTATCGGCACGGCAGAAACCTATGACGTCATTGTACAGCCCACAGCAGATCATTATCAGATCCAAGCGGAATCGATTGATCGCAGTGGTTTTGCGCTTGGCAGTTTGCAGCGACAAGGCGGGCAGGTGCCGACACAAGTGACACCACCACAAGCACGCCCACGCGCAGCTTTGAGCATGGCGGATATGGGCATGCATGGACACGATGGACATCATGATAATGGACATGCGCAGGCTGATATCCCTATTGTTGATCATGCTGCAATGGGGCATTCACAGAACACCGATGCACAGGTTGTCGAGCATGCGACGATGGATCAGATGCAGGCCGATCCGGAACGAGAACGCCATGACAGTCATAACGCTGTTGTGGGGTGGGCCAATGCTTCAACCCCGACAGAGCACAAGGCATTGCAATACCGCGATTTAAAAGCTTTGCATCCTCAGCAAGATAAGCGCGCGCCTGAACGTGAGTTAGATATTCATCTCGGTGGTTCGATGCAGCGTTATGCTTGGACATTGAATGGCAAGAAGTTTTCTGAAGCAGAGCCATTGCAGCTCAAATATGGTGAACGGGTTCGATTACGTTTTGTGAATGACAGCATGATGGCACATCCAATGCACTTGCATGGCATGTTTATGCAGTTGGAAAATGGTCAAGCCTTACACGATCTCCCGAATAAACATACCGTGGTGGTGCCACCGGGTGAAACCGTCACCGTGCTTTTGACCGCGGATGAACTCGGCGAATGGGCGATTCATTGTCATCTGCTTTATCACATGAGTGCTGGGATGATGAATAAACTGATCGTGGCCAATGTCGATGCAAGCACTCCCTCAAACACAGCGTTAGCTCAACACTCAGCTGCCGAATCTCGCGTGTCTCATCATGCTCAAGTCGATATTGAGCATCGATCTACGCACAGTGCTGAATCTCGCGGTAAATCGAGTGCTGAGCAACAGGATGTGAACCCTTCTGAGCATGCGCAAGAGCATGGCGGGCAATGGTTTCAATCCACGCGGATTGAGAGTAAATGGCAGAATCGGCAACAGGGACCGGCAAGCCTTGAGACCGACTGGCAAACTTGGTGGGGCGGTGATGAACATAAACTGTTTTTAAAAGGGCAGTTTGAAAAGGCTGAATCCGCTGCATCGCAGTGGTCGCTGTCTGCACTGTATAGTCGTCAATTGAGTGAGTTTTGGGATCTACAAGCAGGATTACGTTATCAATCCCAAGCCCATTCTTTGGCAGATCAGGATCGCTATCAAGCCGTTGTGGGGCTATATGGGATGGCGCCGTATTTCTTTGAGACCGAGGCTTATCTTTATCTCGGTGAGCAGCAACAGTGGTTGTTGCATTTGGAGACGGAACGCGATTTTTTGTTGACGCAGCAGTTGATCACTCAGCCTTATCTCAATTTGGATGTGCAGTTACATGATGGGGCGAGCACTGCACAAAAATCGGGTCTAAGCCAGATGACACTAGGACTTGAGACGCGCTATGAGATCAACAAAAGCCTGATGCCATTCGCCCAGTTGGGCTATCAGTATCGCCAAGCGCTTACAGAAACGCCGTGGCAATCTGCCATGCCCGCTGAATGGTCATGGATTTATGCGGTGGGGATACATCTTTGGTTTTAAATACTTAAATAGATTTGCGGCGGCTTTGTTGCCGCGGTTTGAATGCGACTGACAAAGTTTGCTATATTTTAGCGGTCATATTTTCAAGCACAGCGGTGTTTAAGTTGTCGTTACGCTGTGCTTGTTGTAATGATCATTGTAGATCGAGGAGGACGACCTCCCCCCTTCGTTAGGGCATTTACTCAGGACGACCTGAATCTTAAAACAGGAGTACAGGTCGTATGGCTTGGATTGTATTAATATTTGCCGGGATCTTTGAGATCGTGTGGGCCTACTCGATGAAACTGTCTGAGGGCTTTACCCGTCTGACGCCAAGTATCATCACCATATTTTTTATGATTTTGAGTTTCGCGCTGTTGGCCTATGCCATGAAGACTTTACCTTTGGGCACGGCCTATACCATTTGGACTGGCATCGGTGCAGTCGGTTCATTTTTACTGGGCGTATTTGTACTCGGAGAACCGGCCACTGCAATGCGAATGTTGGCGGCGGTACTGATTATTTCAGGCTTGGTATTGATGAAGTTATCCTCGACTTAATACTTGGTTTTAGAGATCAAGCTCACTTTGTTGCTCGGTGATCTCATGACCTGTATCCAAGAAAAGTTGCCGATCAAGATCGTGGTGCTCAACAACAGCTCGCTCAGCTTTGTGGAGTTGAAGTCGAAAGTAGAGGGCTTATTGGACAATTTCACCGACTTGGTCAATCCCGATTTTGGTCAAGTGGCACAGGCGATCGGTTTAAAAGGCATGACCCAGACGCGCGGAGAGGGCTTGGAAGCCGCCGTGGTGATGATGTGAAAATGGGGTATTGCCGTAATGCCAGTCAGTTAAGCGCTTTAAAGTAAACTCCCGTACTGTTTTGCATGAAATTTCTTTCAACATGAAGCCGATGTCTTAAATCTCTCCCTTGCGTAGCAGTGCTGCTCTGTAGTGGTCAACTAAAAGTGGACACAGTTTTAAGTTTTTCCTCAGCTGCCTGAGGGCTCATACCATTATTAAACTGATGTGGCCGCATTTGATTGTAGTAACTCATCAAATAT